>DASQID010000661.1:0-4158 GCA_035631775.1 Acidobacteriota bacterium | reverse complement strand
GCGGTATGGGCGGCGGGATGTACTAACCTGCAGAAGTGAGTCTGCGAAGGGGCACGGTGGCAACTGTGCCCCTTTTTTATTTACCATTGACGAATGACGATTGAACTTCAGATTTGAGGTGAAGATGCCATTAGGGCTTTTTCAATCGTCAATCGTCAATGATATAGTGGCCTCGTGGACAGGATCGCCCGCACTTGGTTTTTCCCTTGTGCATTCATAGTTCTTGTTTCCCTTCTTACGGTGTTTTTCCGCCTCGGTTCCCTGCCGCTCATAGGCGCAGATGAGCCGCGTTATGCGCGCATCGCACAGGAAATGCTGCATGATCACCAGTGGGTCACGCCGACTCTTGAGTTCAAACCCTGGCTGGAGAAACCCCCGCTGTATTACTGGATAACCGTTCCGTTTTACGGCCTGTTCGGAACAAACGAGGCCACTGCACGGCTGGGCCCCGCGTTTCTCAGCCTGCTCAGCTCTTTGACCGTTTTCTGGCTGGGGGCCAGGCTTTGGTCTCGTCCGGCCGGCTTCATGGCGGCATTGATTCTAATCTCCACCCTGGGATTTGCCGGCTTCGCCCGCGGCGCCTCCACGGACATGCCGATGACGGCCTGTTTGACTTTCGCGCTGGCTCTATTTGCGGTGGCCGGGGTGGAGAAGGACTTCGCGGCCTGGAAGATACTGCCTGCCTATTTCTTTCTGGGGCTGTCGGTGCTGGCGAAGGGGCCCGTCGCGCTTGCACTCATTGCGGGCATCCTGCTCCTGTTTTGGCTTTTTGACGAAAGAGGCGGAAGTTTCCGTAGATGGCATGTGATTTCGGGCCTGGCAATTGCTGCGGCTGTCTCCCTTCCCTGGTTCTGGCTCGCATTCCGCGAGAACGGCTTCGCCTTTATCGCCACCTTCTTCATTAATCACAATGTCGCACGCTATGTGAGCGACATCCACCATCATACGGAGCCACCCTATTACTATTTCCCGGTCTTATTGGGAATGTTTTTCCCGTGGAGCGCATGGTTTCTGTTGCTCGTCCCACATTCAATCAGGTCGGAGTTGAGCAACTGGAGAATCTGGAACCCCGCCACGCTCTTCATGATGTGCTGGATCACTTTTCCCCTGCTCTTTTTCTCTATTTCTCAAAGCAAGCTCTCCGGATACATCCTGCCGATCCTGCCCCCCCTGGCACTTCTTCTTGGAGCCGGATGGGCGAAGGCAATCAGCGGAGAGGCTGCTCCCCGCCTGCGGGCATCGGCCGCCGGCATCTATCTCTTGTTTTCGGCCGGGATCGCAATTGCAGCACCGCTGGTATTTCAAAAGAGCTACGGGGGGGCGTGGGAGACTGGTCTGATTCTCTCAGGAGTTGTCCTTGGCCCGGCTCTTTTCGGATGTTATGCGGTCTTGAAAAGGCGCTGGCGCACAGCTTTCGCCGTGACCTTAATCCAGGGCGTTGCGGTCATCCTGGCGGTGGCGCTGTTTGCCTTTCCGATCCTCGGCAGATATCAATCAACCCGGGAAATTGCCCGTCAGGCTCTGGAATGTGACCAGAAAGAAATACCCATCGTCACATTGTTCTTCTTTCACCACACGCTCAACTACTACACCGGATACAGCATCGCGGCCAATTTCGACGACATGGAATCCCTGGTGCGCTTCGGCGTGGAGCACCGACGCTTTCTGGTGATTGTGGAAGAAGAGCATGCCCGTGAAGTTGAGCGTCTGTATCCACTTAACTCCAGGATAGTCGGCTCTCAGGGTGATCTCCGCTTGATCGAGGTAAACCGCTAAAGAGATTGCGGATTGCGGATTAGGTCTCCATGAAGGATGGTGGAAACCCCTCGCCTTCCAGGTGAGGCATGGGGTAGCGAAGTCGACGCAGTCGACGAGAAAAAACTTCTCGCTCTTACGGGGCTCCAGTAAAAGCGCCTCGCAACCCCAGGGCTTGCGCCCTGGGCTCGTCTGTTTCGCCGCTTCGCGGCTCCGGACTCCAAGCCCCATAGGGCATGCGCGTCAAGCTAAGGAATGGATTCATGTGGGACAGATGCCTTTCTCATTCAATCCGCAGTCCGAAATCCGCAATCCTTAGTCGGCTTGACTCCCCCAAGCACGTCTAGTAAGCTCCGTCTGGCTTTGATGGCCGGTGTTGATATGCTGAAAATCCACAATACCCTGACTGGATTGAAGGAGGAATTCCACCCCATGGAGGGGGGCGTAGTCCGCCTTTATACCTGCGGTCCCACTGTCTACGACTACGCCCACATCGGCAACTTCAGGACCTTTGTTTTTCAGGATCTGTTTCGGCGCTACCTGCGCTACCGTCAATACCATTTAATCGACGTCATGAACATCACGGACGTAGATGACCGGATCATTCAAAACGCCCGCACCCAAGGAATGAGCTTGAACGATTACACGGCTAAATATATCGAGGCGTTCCTCGAGGACAGCAGGACGTTGCACATCGAGCTCCCGGAGTTGATGCCCAGAGCTACCCGACATATTACGGATATGGTCGCATTGATCCAGCGGCTTGAGGCGAACGGACTTACCTACCGCAAGGACGGCTCCATCTATTTCAGCATCTCCCGTTTTCCCGGCTACGGCAAGCTGAGCAAGGCGGATTTCAGCGGTATCCAGGCAGGCGCGCGGGTTGACACCGACAAGTACGACAAGGAGAACGCGCGCGATTTCGCCCTCTGGAAAGCTCCCAAGGAGGGTGAAGATTTCTGGAATACCGAGATCGGACCCGGCCGGCCGGGATGGCACATCGAGTGCTCGGCTATGAGTATGAAGTACCTCGGCGAGACCTTCGATATCCATTGCGGAGGAATTGACCTGGTATTCCCGCACCATGAGAACGAGATTGCCCAGAGTGAAGGAGCGACCGGAAAGCAGTTCGTTCATTACTGGATCCATCCTGAGTTCCTGATCGTGGACGGTGAGAAGATGTCCAAGTCCCTGGGGAACCAGTTCACACTGCGTGACCTGCTGGCCAAAGGCGCCTCACCGGAGGTCCTCCGCTACCTGCTCCTTTCGGTTCACTACCGCAAACAGCTCAACTTCACATCCGACGGATTGCAGCAAGCTCAGGCCTCAATCCAGCGCATCGAGGACTTCGCTCTTCGAATGCGGGAGCTTGCGGATGCTTCGCAGCCTTGTCCGTCGTTCGCCGCCGAGGTGGAGCAGTCGAGGCAGAAGTTCATCGAGGCAATGGATGAGGATCTCAACACGTCCATGGCACTGGCGGCAGTTTTCGATTTTGTAAAGACCACATATCAGAAGGCGGAGGCCAAGAGTCTCTCAGGCGGAGATGCGCAAGCGTCGCTGGACTTCATCCATGAGATCGACTCGATCTTCAAAGTGCTGAAGCCACAACCGGGTCTCCTCGATGAAGAGATCCAAAAGCAGATCGACGCCCGTCAGGAAGCCCGTCGACGGAGAGATTTCGCCGAATCGGACAGGATACGGAACGAACTCTTATCCCAAGGCATTCAACTGGAAGACACCCGCGATGGCATTCGTTGGAAAAGAATTCACTGAGGGGTTGCTGCCGAAGATCAAAGGCCCGCTACCCGGCCCGAAAGCGAGGAAGGTCATCACCGACGACATGACCTACATATCGCCCTCGTACACGCGCGGCTACCCGCTGGTGGTGGACGGAGGGTCGGGCTCAATGATCCGCGACGTCGACGGCAACCTGTTTCTGGACTTTGCCGCGGGGATTGCCGTCTGCTCGACAGGACATGCACATCCCGAGGTAGTCAAGGCCATCCAGGAGCAATCCGAACGGCTGCTGCATATCTCAGGGACGGATTTCTATGTTCCCAACATGGTGGAGTTGGCGAAGAGGCTGAGCGACCTTGCTCCGGGCACCTCCCTCAAGAAAGTCTATTTCGGGAATTCGGGAGCCGAGGCAATCGAAGCGGCCATGAAGCTGGCCCGCTACCACACCCGGCGCAAGAACTTCATCGCATTCTACAGCTGCTTTCACGGGCGGACCTTTGGAGCGCTATCCCTTACTTCCAGCAAGACCATTCAGCGCAAGCACTTCGGCCCGTTTGTTCCAGGGGCATTTCACACGCCCTATGCCTACTGCTACCGGTGTCCCCTGAACCTGACTTATCCGTCATGCGAAGTAGCCTGCGCCCAGTTCATGGAAAAGACGCTTTT
>DASQID010000660.1:0-3489 GCA_035631775.1 Acidobacteriota bacterium | reverse complement strand
GGCGACACTCATTCATGGATCGTGAGAAATGGCATCTCCGGTGCCGGTGCTTATCGCCCCGGGGATTGGATCGAGGCAGGGGCAAGCTCGGCTCACGGCTATGAAGCGCGGGGTGTCCGGGTGGGCTTTGAAGCAAACCGTATTTCGAGCAGGGGCGTCGCGTTCCCGAGTGAGTTGGCAGGCAACAGAGAACTGGGTGAATGGAGAGTTGAAAATGGACAAAGGGAAAATCATTGTTCCCGATCCGGCGGAGATTGAGCCGGAAGACATCGGGGCCGTCATGGCACAGATGGCAGCCATCCAGCTCAGCCTGGCGACGCGACTGGTCGCCGGAGGCACGGAGCGTGTGCAGGACGAGGGAGATAGTCTCCTGACTGTCGACGAGGCCGCCGCCAGGCTCAAATGCTCTTCCGATTGGCTGTATCGGAGAGCAAAGCGGCTACCTTTTACAGTGCGGGTCGGTCGGAATTTGCGGTTCAGCGCTCGCGGGATCGACCAGGCAATTCGAGCGGGCATCCGATGTGCTTGAAGCGAATCCAAAGACGCCATACCATCCTCGGTGAAGAAAGGAGGGCCATCGATGTTGTATGGTGATGGAATGCTGTACAAGAGGCCCGGTAGCCGGTTTTGGTGGATCCAATACTGTCTGCGGGGCAAGATCTTTCGCGAAAGCACAAAACAGAGCGACTACGCAAAGGCTCGCAGGAGGCTGAAGCAGCGGCTTAAAGAAATCGGTGCCGACCAGATCGGCGTCAAGAAATTTGCGGGCCTGGCGGCCGAACGGACGACGGTTTCGGAGCTTCTCGACGCACTTAAAGAGGATCTCGAAATGCGCCACAAACTTTCGGCTCAGGTCAAGTCAAAGCTGACGCCGCTGCGGGAGGCGTTGGGATGGTTTCAGGCGATGGCGGTCGACGACGATCGCATTCGAGAGTACGTCAGCGTGAGGCTGTACGGTCCCGAGCGGGTGCTTGAGGATGCCGAGCGGGAGAACCCCAGCCTGGTCGCACAGGCACTCGTCAAGACAAACCGTCTGCGCCCAGTGTCCAATGCGACCGTAAATCGCGAGCTTCAGATCCTCAGCCAAGCCTACAAGCTGAAGGAAAGGGAAATCGGACCGGGCCCGGCCTTCCCCAAGCTGGAAGAGCGGATCCGCGAAGGTTTCTACGACCGGGCCGATTTCGAGATCATCGTGGCGCATCTGCCCGAAGATCTGCAGGATTTTGCCCGGTGGGGTTACTTCACCGGATGGCGCAAGGGCGAGATAGCGTCCTTGCGCTGGAACGAGTTGAGCATGGAAACCCGGCAACTCCGGTTGCGCGGGCAGTTCACCAAGAATGGCGAGCCTCGGGTGATGTTGCTCAAGCAGGAGCTTTGGGAAATCATCGCTCGTCGCTGGCAAGCCCGACGCTACGAAGGGGAGAACGGCGAGACAGTGCTATCTCAGCTCGTCTTCTTCCGCCAAAAGGGCAGGGGCGTACCGAAAGCAGGCGTTCCGGTGACCGAGTTCCGCAAGTCCTGGAAGGCCGCATGCATTGCGGCCGAAAAGCCGGAGGCGCTCTTTCACGACTTTCGCCGGACGGCTGTCCGGAATATGCTTCGCGGAGGCGTCGGGCGGAAGCAGGCAATGGAGATCTCCGGGCACAAAACGGAGTCTATCTTCGAGCGCTACAACATCAGCGACGACCGCGACCTTGAAGACGCGGTCACGAAGACCCTGGAATATGTCTCAAAGCTCCCGAAGGAACGTGGGAATTCTTTGAATGACAAAACTCGAAATTGACACAAAATTAGCACAGTGGCCGATTTTTAGGGCCATTGAGGTCGAATTCAGAGCTCCTCGGACTGGATTCGGGAAAGGAGGGAAAGCACTACAAGTAGTTTTGTCTTCTGCACTTATGGCTGGGATGAGAAGCCAAGGTTTTGGTAGCGACGGGTGGAATCGAACCACCGACCTTGGGGTTATGAATCCCACGCTCTAACCGACTGAGCTACGTCGCCACACTCTCACTAATACTGCGGCCTCGACCGGCAAGCCTCCAATTTTGCGGTCTCCGGTTTCACATTTCAAGGGGAATCTGGACGGTCCAGGACTGGTCCAGTCTGCTCCTCCACCGCTCCCGCCTCTGAGTCACGGCTATCGCGACGCCAGGGGATTAAGGTGTACCGAAATCAGGCCAAGACTTCCTCCATGAAAGGAAACTGCTCCTGATTAGCAGTGCAAAGATCCGTGCCCTACATTCCCCGTTGGCGAAAATCGACGAGCCGATATCATACGAAATCTGATATTGTGTATCTGGGATTGTTGGCAACAGCTGTTGAAAGGCTTCTTCAATTGTGGAGAGGCAATGAAACAGAAACCCGATGAAAGCAAGCGGACACTCCCTGATACGCAATACAACATTACCGGCGAAGCTAAATACATAATCGGCCGCGCAAAGCACCATGACTCCCGCGTGGTGAGACTTGGTCAGCTCGTTTTCTTCTCGACCGAAAAAGGCGATGCGTGGATCCTCGACCCCGAGGATGAGCTTGCCCTTTGCCTGGCCCGCGACGGGGCTGCCCAAAAGGTCAAAATCACCGAGACCGCAAGGAACTGTTCCATTGAATGGAACTGCGGCTATGAAATCGAAGGTGATTTTTTTGTTGTCACCGAAAAGTTCGGGCGCACCAAGTCCATATTCGGATATCCAACCGCTGAAATAAAGCGACTGAGCCGCAGGATCAAAAGGGAGTGACTAAGGGCTTGCTCAAGAATAAATTCACATTTGGGCTGAAACAAAAGTCCTGTGGCGCCGGTCATTCAGACCGGCGCGCATCGCGACCAGAGGATGCCCCCGCATTTGAGTTCCCACTGTACCAGAAGGTGATTTTACTTCTGCGCAAGCCCTAAGGATTCCGGCATCATGCCCTGGCTGTGGTTGTCTAGGTGCCACTGCCAAGCGCGGACCCTTGTGGAGAAAGACTATCGCCGGTTTCGGGAACGACGAGAGAGCGATCTGCTGCGGCCGTAGAGATGCCTCGCGTGCCCGAGGTGAGGGTGATAGGCTTCAATCACCTGCGCAATCCGGTTGCATCGTGTCGCCGCGGCCTCCAGGGCCACGAGGTACTTTCGGTTATCCAGGTTCGCCGCCAGGTGGGCCAGGAAAAGCGTACAGGCGAGATCATAGGCCTGGGCTTTGTAGCAGATCCACGCCAACTGGGTCGCCATCTTCCCATCCAGCCGGCCCAGGCGCGATGAAACCTCCTCTCGGGCTTTCGGCGCCTGCCCACTCTCAAACAACTTCCGCACGTATTCCGGCAGTAGAGCCGGCGAAACTTCTTCGCCGAGATCCCTCAGTGCGGCTATCTCGTCGATGAGCGCCTCCGGATCAAGCATTTTCGCCCTCACACGCACACGTTGCTTCGCAGCGTAGTTGTCACCGGGGTGCGTGTCCAGATATTGATCGTAGAACTGAAGAGCCGCCTCCAGGTCGTTCTTCCTTTCGT
>DASQID010000659.1:0-5769 GCA_035631775.1 Acidobacteriota bacterium | reverse complement strand
AGGGGACAGGTGTGAAGATTTCCCCTTGAGGAGGCGATGGAATGTGAGTGAAACCGGGTGATGCGATCAATGGTAATCGTCGAGATCCTGGACGGTGATGTAGACTCACTCCGATCACCCTCAGGCCCCGATCAACTGCTTCCCTGCCAGAGCTGCGTTCCTGGCTTCCGTACTCGCCTCCAGCGTCATGTCGCGCGTCCCGAAGGCAACACCGATTTTCTGCAGAAAGGCATTCGGAGGGATACCCCCCGCAAAAACCCAGACAAAGTCGTTGGGAATCTCGCGGGGTTCGCCGCCGACATCGAGAATGACGGAATTTTCCTTTATTTCTATCGGGCTCGAGTTGAATACGACGTTGACCTTACCGTTGCGCATACACTCCTGTATGCGCTGCATGTTGCGTTCCTTTATGCGGCTGAAACTCTCCTTGCGGTATGAGAGCGTGACCTCGTTTCCTCTCTGGTGGCCGAGTCCCATCGCAGCCTCGATCGCGCTATCGCCTCCGCCGACGACAAGGATCTTCTTGCACGTGTAGTGATCTGCCTCTATCAGGCTGTACATGACCTTGGAAAGTTCCTCTCCCTTGACCCCCAGTTTGCGCGGCGTTCCGCGTCGACCGAGAGCCAGAATCACGGCACGGCTGAGATATTGGCCTTTCGTGGTCACAACCGTGAACACCCCGTCATCGTTCCTCTTGATTTCCTCCACTTTCTCGCCGCGTCGAACCTTGAAATCCGCGCGCTGGAAAATCTTGTTCCAGAGTTCGAGCAGGTCCTCCTTTGAGAGCTCGAGCTTCCTGAAGTTGCCATACATAGGGAGCCGGACAGGGCTGGTCATGACCAGTTTCTGGCGGGGATACTTCGCCACCGTGCCCCCGACCTCTTCGTCCTGTTCAAGCGTTATGTAGCTGAGCTTGCTCTCGATGGCTCGCAGCGATGCACTGATACCTGCGGGCCCAGCTCCCACGATGCAGATATCGAATACTCCGGGGGCTGATTGTTTGGCTCCTGCGGCTTCGATTCTGCGCTTAATGGTGTCGACGCAATCGCGACCTTCATTCACCGCATTCTTGATTAACGCCATCCCACCCAGCTCTCCGACGATAAACAGGTTCGGGATATTCGTCTCGCGCTCCGGTGTCATGAAGGGCATGTCGGCGCCCACGCTGGGATGGGCCATCACCATCTCTATGGCACCCACCGGACAGGCATCCGCACAGAGTCCGTGGCCAATGCACTTATACCCATTAATAATGACCGCCTTGCCAGCGAACACCGCCAGGACATCACCCTCGGGGCACACCTCAGTACAGGTGCCACAGCCGATGCAGTGTGCCGTGTCAATCTGGGGATGCTGCGCCTTGGGGCCTTCGGAATAGAGCTTTCCCTTCTCAGCAGCTTCACGAGCCAGCGCCTCCTTCCTCTTCATCCGTTTCACGTACACGGCGAGCGGAATCGCGATAAGGAGTACGTAAATGATGTACGTCAGTAAATTAGCCATTGCCTGCCAAACGGATCGACCTCTTACGATTCACCCATGTAACTGTTTGTTCACGTGGCGTATGCAGGCCTCTCGCTGAACCAACACATATCAGGCTGACGGCAGGGTACCGATCACTCCTGTCAAAAGTACCCGAGAGATATGACTACAGATATGTGTATGATCACAAAAATAGCGAATGTGAGGCTGAAGGGCCGATGGATTACGTGCCAGAGGTGGAATACCCGATGCGTCTTCGAAAGGAAGAGAACCCGCTTCGCCAGCTCTGACTGCCCGGACGCGAGTGAAATAGCCCTCTCCAAGGCGGCATGCCTCGTGCGCAAAATGCCTCCCAAGGTGAGTACGAGCTCGCCGGCGCTGATCGAACGCCGCCTCAACGTCCACACCCGAAATGGATGGCGGATATCGAACAGCATCATCTGTACGATCGCCTTGAGCATCGACATGGACTGTACCTCGCGGCTGTCTGGCATCTGAAACAGCCGTTCCAACTCCCGCGCCGGAAGCATCTTCTGACCGCTTAGTTCCTCCACCACCCGCAGGCCGATCCCCTGCATTTCCTTCAGCGACATTTCGGCGTCACCGATGCGCCGCGGAATCTGGGCGTAAAAGTAGCGTCCGACTACTCCGCTGACGGTCAACGCCACCATCGTCCAGTACGCCATGCCTGCGAATCCGTGGATCTTGAAGGCGCAGTGAAAGCTGATCGCCACCGCCCCCATCAATGCCAGCAATATGTGGAAGTCCAGCCAGTGCTTCGTTTGACCGCTTCTGGCCAGGAAGGACCAGCGCTTGCGCAGCGGGTAGAGATAGACAAGGGCAAAGAATACGGCTCCGAGTTCTCCGAGCCGCAGGCCGATTCTGCCGCTCGCCTTTAGATCGCTGTGTTTAGCGGAAAGCGGGCGGTGGATTTGATCGAGGATATAGTAATTCCAGCCGTAGACAGCAAGTGCTACGGCTAAGGCGGCAGCTATCAAAATGCCCAAGAACAGATACAACTTATGCCGCCTCTCCGCATCGAGGAATCCCCCGATACGGATTTGCTGCGTTCTCTCCTGTGTTTGGCTGATGCTGTAGTTCATTTCCCGACAGTGCTCTCCGAGTTTACTGAGAATCGTTTGTAGTTTGAAAAACTGTGGACATTATGCCAGCGCTGGCGAGCAGTTTCGACATCGATTATGGCCGTCGACGGCAGCCACTCCACTTCCGACGACGATTGGAACTGGTGGGGCTCATAGCGCACCTCAACGTTCAGCACTTTGAGGTTAAGATCATCCATAGGCGCTTCGAGTCCGGCAACGATCTTCTGGATTTTTCCCGTTTCCCTGTTGACCCACGCGGTCCCCTTGAGATCCAACGGATAATCCCGTCCCCGCAGCCTTAATGCGGAGGTTGATCGTGTGCCGGAAATATGCTCGAACTGGATTCTCAACAGGTTCTTTCCGTTTGCTGTCTCTTCGCCGTCGAGCTGATATCGGAAGTTCCCCTGATAAAATGGGTGGAACACCAACAGCAGCGTGGGAAATCCACTGGAGATCAGCAGCGGCAGGTTCTTTGATTTTCCAATGCTCTTTTGCAGCAGGCGCGATTCCTCGACCGTGAGACTGTTCCCCTCGAGATTCATGAAAATCAGGTAGTCAAAAATGGACTTCTGCTCGTACTCCACCTTACCCGACTTTCCGAGTTTATCCTGTGTCACCGATTCGGTGCACGTCACCGACGGGAACTGCTTCCAGAAGGCTTCGACCGAAGTGCTGGCATGAGCAAGTGCGTCTTCCAGCTTCAGATCAGCGGCCACGCCGCCCTTCGCCACGCCAAACGCGATACCTGCCGCTAACAATATCCTTATTGGAGTCCTGTGACAGTGCTTCTCAATGAAATAATTGTCCATTATTTTTCCCGTGTCTGCGATTGTCAAATCGGTATCCCATGGTCAGGAAGTACTGATCGTAATCCTGGGATCCACCGCGATAGGTAGTAAACCCAAGACCGACAAGGTAGTGATAGCCCAGAAACCAATCCAGGGTGCCATTCAAGAAGCGGGTTCGGCCCTGGCTGGTGTAAGCGGATATGAGGTTTTGCAGCCCGGCCTGCAGATCGAACCGTAGGCCTTCTCCAATCTCGCGGGTCAGCGACAGTGAGCGGTAGGTGCCCTGGCCGAACGAGCTGTCGAATTTCGAGTATCGGAAGTCGGCCCGAACGCCGGTGTGCATGATGTTTCCGGCCGTAAATCCGGCCATGTAGTCCCAGGACGCCCTCGTGTCACCAGTCCGGCTGCTCTTCCCGAGACTCCCGTATATTCCTGTACGATAAGGCAGCTCCAGCCGGAAGCCGCCGCTGAGGCCTTGGAAGAGGTAGTTGTCGAGCAGTCCGGTTCCGATCAGCCGGGTATCGAACGTCGGGATGTTGCGAAAGTAATTCTCGCTTACGTCAAAACTGAGTATCCTGAACGGTTGCAGCCGAACGGTCAGGAAACTACGGCTGAGTGCCACGCCCTGAAAGCCGGTGTCGGCCGGCGACCCATTTGAATTTGCATTTGCTGCATTCTGGGAATTGCCCAACAGGTCACACTCGATGTCACTGTAGATCGACAAGTAGCGCTTGTAGGAGATGCCGTTTTCGAAGAAGCCGAATTGACGGTCGGGTCGCCATCTGATTCGGGTCACTGCGATACCAGACGTGCTGGTGAAATGAAAGCCATCGTAGTTGCCCCCTTCGAAATTCACGAAACCCCCGGCCATCTCACGATGCGGGTTGTAGTTCCACGAGGTCGGATCGGGGGTGGAGCCGCCAAACACTCCCACCGTCGCCTTCCCGTAATGCCGCCCCAGATAAAAACCATCGATCGTACTGAGGCTGCTGGCCCACGGGATATACAGACGACCAATGCCTGCAACCCAGTGTGAGTTTGGGTTGTCGTAATAGAAGCCCAGATGGTAGGTTCTGTTGATGAGATCCACGAGCGTCGTATCTTGCGTTCTACCCGTCTGCGACAGTCTTCCGCGGTAGTACCCGGTCAGGTTCCAATAGCTGCCGCCAATTCGGGTGGAGTCTATGCGCAGCATAAAGCCGAACTGCGACGACCCGGTGGCGCCATTGCCCTGTCGGAGATTGCTGTAGTCTATGCCGACGCGTCCGCGCGTGCGATTCACTTCCGGCAGAGGCGGTTTGGGCAGGTTTTCGCGCACTTCCTCGTCGAGAGGATCACCCTCATTGAAGCTGATGATCTGAGGGTACTTTCTTGCGTCCTGGGAGGAAAGCAGGACCTTGAGTTTTTCCACATCCTCGGCTGACAGAAAGGCAACATCGCCGGCAGCCACAGTTCCGTTGGAGGACACTATTTTGCCGACGGCAGAGCTGGTGGCAACTGAGTCGATCTCTATTTCGGCTACAGGATCTCCTTCCGCAATCCCATCAGCGCCCTTATGCTTTATGGTGAGCTTCTGGCCTGCGGCGAGACCGGTGCTGCTCCCCCCCTCGAGATAGACGGCGTCCGCCGACACATACTTCACCACAAACTCGGTCCGCACCTTGTCCTGCTCGGCTCGTGCGCTCATCGCCAGGGCAGAACAGATCATCAGAATCGTAAAGTACCTCGCTGCTGTATTGCAGCCGAACCCTTCGGGAAGATGCCCTGGGGACCTTATGTTCAGGTGCTGGTTTCTTGAAGAGACCCACTGGTTCATGAGCATTCTCCTATCCGCGAGGATGACATTGATAGCAGTTCGCACTGTTGTACACATATCCCCTCACCCCCGAATGGCGCGGATCCGTGGCGGCCTGAGTATGGCAGCTGGTGCATGTGAAGACCGAGTAGTCCGACGGATTCGTGTGACACGTGGCGCACACTCCCTGGGCGTTGCCATGGTTTGTCGGGAACCAGGTGTGATTGAAAGTAGCCCCTGTCCAAGCCGTCGTCGTGTGACATGTCGCACAGGTGGTCGGGAAACCGGCAGCGGTGTGGTTCGGATTGGTCGTGCTCTTGTATTCAGCCGAGTGGCACGAGTAACAGTCTGTCGGCGTCCCCGCGAAGACGTTATTCAAATGGCAGCTCGTGCACGCCACATTGACGTGCGCGCCGGTGAGCGGGAAGGGGGTATTGTTGTGGTTAAAGGTTGCGCCTGCCCACGAGGTCGTGGTGTGGCAGGTGTCGCACGTGGTCGGGAAGCCGGCGGCCTTGTGCGCCGGATTGGTGGTGTTGTTGTAGTCGTTCAGATGGCAGGTGGCGCAGGCCGCGCTGGTCAAGCTGTAGTTATTATTGACGTGGCA
>DASQID010000658.1:0-2266 GCA_035631775.1 Acidobacteriota bacterium | reverse complement strand
CCGAGAATAGGGAGCGATCCTCCCTCCACCGCCAACGGGACGCCGAGCCGGACGTCATTTGGGGTGGAAGTGGAAAATGTGGTGGGTTGCTGGGGCTGCGATCTACTTGTTATTGTTGATCACTGCATACCTGTTCGTGAGAGGTGCTCACCAGCTCGAGGAGCGAGTTCCCCGCGCCTTGCCGCCTAAGCGTCTTAGTGATGGCTTACTCAGCGAGCAACCGCTGAGGAGGAGCAAAGACGCCAGGAATCTCTAGGTGCATAATCCCGACAATACGGCGTCGTGGTTTTTCTTTTCTCGTATCCTCGTGTCCGCAGCATAGCCGCAACCAATCGTGGTCTTCGAAAACCTTGGCGCACTTTGAGTCTTGGCGGTTTGCTTTTTGAAAGCAACCGCAAAGACTCTAAGGGCTGGCGCAAGAATAAATTCACATTTTGGCGCGAGCACCGTCGCGCCCTTTCAGGCTGCGGCCCGCAGGCCCGCCGGCTTTGTTGCTCGCTCCTCACATACCACTCCGGGTATAGCTCGTCTCTCGCGCCTCGCCAGCGGGCCTGGGGGCCAGCAGCAAAATGTGAAGTTATTCTTGCGCCAGCCCTAAGTACTCGAAGGAACGCAAAGAATCCTTTGCAGACAGAAAAGAATTTCCAGGTTAGTAGAATATGGTCATTTTTCGCCGGGTTCCCCGCATTCGAGAATCCGGCCGCAGTGCACTTAGTCCATAACAGGTAAAATAAGAGCGAGCGGGCTAAACCCGGAGTCTGGAATGCCGATAGATAATTCATGAGACAGCAGCGACAAGAGCATCGAAGCCTCTGTGCCGACTTGGTTCAAGTCGGGTGGAAGCTCGAAGACGAGAGCAAGCACACCGAATGGGCGACGCTCGAGGACATCTCATCGCGTGGTGCCTGCGTCAAGCTTGATGAGCCGATACCCCCGGGCACGCTGGTGTCTCTCCGGTTTCCCAAGGGTGGCTGTGTGGCTCGGATAAAGTATTGCGTTGCCGACCACACCGGCGGCCACCTTCTCGGAGTCCTGTTCGAGAACGGCTACCGATGGTCGCGAACCAAGTACAAACCTGAACACCTGGTTCAGTTTCGCCTCCGGCCCGTATCCAGGAAATAATGACCTCGGGCCTTGCCATCCCGGCGCGAGCGCGTGATGAATTTCTACAGCTTGCGCACTTACTGCATCTCTAATACAATTGCGCTGGCTGCTTCGCAGAACTCAGGTCTGCCGCAGGCATCCTCGCTGAGGCGCCGTACCCAAGTGGCTAAGGGAGAGGTCTGCAAAACCTTTATGCAGCGGTTCGAATCCGCTCGGCGCCTCCACATGTCCTCCTCGGCACCATCATTCACCCGTTGTCGACGTACGTTTCGGGGCGTGCCTATGACGGCGTGCGTGTAGAGATTAAGTGTCGCCTCGACCGATGCGTGGCCGAGCTGCTGCCGAGCGATCCTCCGGGAAATCCGAGATTCTTGATCACGGATCAGGGAGAACACAGAAATGCCTGTTCCGATAAGGAGGCCTGAAGCTCGACGATGAAGTCGCGTGCGGACGGGGGGCGCAGCGAGCGATCGACGGCCAACGCCCGTTTGAAGAACTGTTTGAGCTGCGGGGTCAACGCTGGAGCGTTGTCCTCCATCGGTGGGAAACGATCCTCAGCCAGCGTGCTTCCCCAGGTTGTCAATGCGCTGAACGGATGGACTCCCGTGAGCATCTCGAAGGCCATGACGGCCAGTGCCCAAATATCCCAGCTCTCCATCGGCGTTCCGCCCCGAATCCTCTCCGGGGACATGTAAGGCAGGGTCCCGATGAGCATACCGGGTGCCGTCCCTGGTATACTCTCCATCCCCGTGTCGTGCGCCATCAGTTTTGCCAGACCGAAGTCCAGGATTTTAGCGACCTCTGTTTTTCCTGACCGGTTGAGGAATACATTCTCGGGCTTGAGATCTCTATGAAGCAGCGTCCGCTCGTGCGCTGCGGCAACGGCTGAGCTGACTCCGCTCATGATTTCCAGAACCCGGTTCGGATCGATCCTCCCGCACCGGAGCATTTCCTCCCGCAGGCTGCAACCGCTCAGCAGTTCCATGACAAGGTAGGCCCGGCTGTCCTCCGCCACGCCGAAGTCGTATACGGTGACAACGTTCGGATGGGCGAATCCGGCCGCGGCTTTGGCTTCCCAGCGGAACCGGGCCATGGCGTCCGTGCCGGGCATCAGCTCCGGGCGAATCACCTTCACGGCGACGCGCCGCTGCAGTTCGGTGTC
>DASQID010000657.1:0-1984 GCA_035631775.1 Acidobacteriota bacterium | reverse complement strand
CGACCCAGAGCCCATACGGACCGGAGCGCGGCACGAAAACCGGATAGAGGAAGACGTTCTCGACACCTGCCTTTTCATAAAGCGGTTTTTTGCCGTAGTTGGGATTCACATTGCCATCCGAGAGGATCATGATCGCGCGGTGGACTTCCCTTCCCTTGAGGGCCGGATCCGCCAGCGAGAAATTCACCAGTTCATCAATCGCGTACTCTGCCGCACCCAGGATTCCCCCCGCACCAACCTCAACGGAGTCCTCCCCGGCACCGACGCGCAGCATTCCCCGACGCCTTGAGAATTCGGCAAAAGCCCTGTGCAAGCCTGCCGGATCATGGGCTAAAGGCTGGAGTGTTTCGGAGCGGTCGCTGACCAACTTGACTCCAATAGCCGAATCCGGATTGAAGAGAGTGAAAGCCTTCGCTGCAGCGTCACCCTGACGACGCATCATTTCCGCACTGACATTGGGATTCCAATCGATAAGAATCCAAAGTACGAGAGGGATGGAGCGATCCGTGTGTGCCAGGCCAGGCCGGAAGCCCTCCAGGTCTGTCCGTTTTCCATTGAGCCGCAATTCGAATTTATCGGCGCTGAGACCGGGGACCGGCTTCTCCTGCTTATCGAGAACGGAAAAGTAAATGCGAACCCGGGATGGACCAAGCGCCCTCTCTTGCTGAGTGCCGAATGAAGCGGCAGACACGAGAACGAGCACCAATGTCGGAAGTGCGAGCCGGGTCGCCATTGCAAGTGTCCCCCAACTGTCAGATGCTCGAAAGAACCTGCAGGTTCACCGCCAAATATTGCCAGACAGTCCATACCGTTGCCTGGTGAGGGCCCTTAGGATCCGCCGTAGTAGCAACATCGCATCTTAGCTAGGAATGTATTCATGTGCGGGGGGTCATCAGACCCGCGGCCGCGGCGCGCGCCGGTCGGATGACCGGCGCCACAGGACATTTCTTTCAGCCTAATTGCAAAATTATTCTTGCGCCAGCCCTTAGTGTTGTTCGCGTCTTGGAGGTGAGCTTGGAAAGGCTCAGCGCCAAGACGCGAAGAACTCAAACAGGAATGGGGCCGGCTATTGCTGCACGGGGACATGCACGGCCCGATGTTTGATCAGCTTGCCGGTAAGGTCGTCAAGCAAGGAATAGACTACCGGCACCGCGATGAGGGTAAGCAGAGTCGACGTAATCAGGCCGCCGATGACCGCCCTGGCCATGGGTGCTCGGATTTCCGACCCCGCACCGATTTCGAATGCCAGCGGCAGCATTCCGAAAATCATGGCCAGCGTGGTCATCACGATAGGGCGGAGCCTCGTGCTGCCGGCCTTGATCAGCGCCTGCGAGCGCTCGGATCCTGACTGACGGAGCTTGTTTGTAAAGTCGATCAGGAGGATCGCGTTTTTCGTCACGAGCCCCATCAAAAGGATAAGGCCGATCTGCGACATCATGTTGATGGTATCGCCCGTGAGAAGCAGGATGCCCACAACACCGATGAGCGACAGCGGCAGTGAGAGCATGATTGCAAGCGGGTGCGTGAAGCTGCCGAACTGCGAGGCGAGAATGAGGTATATGAACACGACAGCCAAGAAAAGAGACTGACCCATGTAACCGAAGGTTTCGCGCATGTCTTCGGTCTGACCCGTATAGAGAATGGCGAACCCGGGAGGTGTCTGAAGGCCTTGTCCTTTCGCTCGGATGTCCGAGATCACGTTGCCGAGAGGACGGTCCGTGGTGTTGGCAGTCACACGAACCTCGCGGATGAGGTCCATGCGCCGGATCTTCGACGACCCGGTTCCGCGTTGGAAGCTGGCCACCTGCCCTACAGGAATCAACAGATCGTGACCTGCAGAATCCTTCTTCGAGCTGAGAACATCCACATCGTTCAACTCATCCACCGACCGCCTTCTCTGTTCCTCGAGACGGACCCGCACATCAAATGCATCACCGTCGGCATCCTCATACTGAGTGGCCACCTCTCCATTGAGCATGGCTCT
>DASQID010000656.1:0-3792 GCA_035631775.1 Acidobacteriota bacterium | reverse complement strand
ACTTCGAGTCCTTTCCCCTGCTTCAAATCCCCTACACCATCCAGAAGCCAGGCGCGGCTCATGTCATAGAAGATGGAATCCAGCGTAGGAGATGCCCAACGCAGAACGGTACGATCCCGGGCGATGGTTCGCTCAAAATTGATTCCCCACTGGGAGAGCCCGCGCTTGAAGCTGAGGGTGAGGGCGGGAATCACGATTTCGGCGGACCATCCCTTGTCTGACCGCGCCGTGGCTGCATCCCAAATGCCGTCCCAGTCGAGAGAGGGGTCACCAAGCCCCGCTATCAGCCCGTCCACGCGTGCGGCGACAGAGTTGATGCGGAAGTAGAAGGCGGTACGCTTATCACCGTACGGATCGAGCACCACAGCGACGGTGTCATCGCCGGTCAAATCCCCATCTCGTGCCATTGTGTGGGTGGCGATCCGCGATGGATCAGGGTCTGTACAATCGAAACCGAAATACAGGCTATCATCGGTGACGAGCACCCGGACTTTTGTCTTGTAGGGCGTGTCCTCCCTGGGTTTTGGAGATTGTTGAACAAGCTCAACGACCGCTTCCGCATTGCGCCAGGCATCTTCGTCCAGCTTTCCATCGAGCTTGATTGGACCTGTCGCTCGAGTGGCTTTCAGAATTGATGCGCCAGGCCGGGATCCGTTCTGCTGCGCCACCGCGGTTCCTGCGTTGAACCACAGGAGGAACGACGCGCAGAGGACAAACTGATATGTGCTGAAGTTCTTCCTGCCATGCAAAACAGAGGTCATTCGGGCTGCCATCGGCTGTGATCACGCGTCCCGCTGATGTGGGACTTGCACTCGGGCTGCGACTCTACTCCGGCTTTCTGAACCCTTTCTGAAAATCTCATTAATTCCCTATCTGTAAAGCACCGGCTTTGCCGGTGGGCTTACAGAGTTTGACTGTTCCGGGAGCAAATGACCCAGGATGAACATGGACGCACGCGGATCCGTGTTCATCCGTGGGCCATTGGGCTTGGATGTTCCCAAGAAACTGTGCCCGAAGGGCCAGTCCCAGAGGCCCGCGAAATCAAGCCTCCGGCTTTGCGAGGCTTTGCCGGAGGTTCTGACTCACTCGAGGGCTGATTTGAGGCAGTCCGGAACCGATCACTCAGCTGAGGATTGTGTTCCACGGCCTGGCGCGATTCTGAACAGTAATTCATTTTGCGTTAATGCTGCGTTAATCTCCATGGGCGAGAGTGACGGGATGCAGGATTGCGTTGACAGGGAAAGGAGAAACTCAATGAAAATCACCACCTGCAGTGCGTTTCTGTTAGTTCTTGCTGCCGCAGGCATATCAGCCCCGCAGTCGACAAACATCGATTTCAACGGCGATAAGGTTGGACAGCCGCCAGCCGGGTTTTCGGTGGCTCTCACCGGTAGAGGGCAACCGGGGAAATGGGTCGTCATGAAAGACGAGGCGTCCCCTGATCACGGGAATGTTCTCGCGCAGACGGATGCAGACGCTACCGATTACCGTTTTCCAGTATGCGTCTACGATGGGTTAACCGCAAAGGATGCGGATATCAGCGTGAAGTTCAAGCCCATCTCGGGGCGGATCGACCAGGGGGCGGGTATCGTCTGGCGTTACAAGGACAAGGACAACTATTACATCGTCCGCGCGAACGCGCTCGAAGGCAATGTCGTCCTTTACAAGGTCCAGAACGGAAAACGGTCAGACCTTCCTCTTAAAGGACAGGGCCGAACCTACGGGATGAAAGACAAGGTTCCATCGAAGCAGTGGGCAACTTTGCGGGTCCTGGTAAAAGGAAGCCTGTTCGAGGTCTATCACGAAGGCAAGAAACTCTACGAAGTTGAAGACGAGACGTTCAAAGAGGCTGGAAAAGTCGGGGTGTGGACCAAGGCGGACTCGGTTATCTACTTTGACGACTTGCAGGTGAAGGTCCTCTAAGCAGGGCTTCCGCCCGCTGGATGGTGACGCATGACCAAGATCAAGTATCGGACCGCTTTGACGTTCCTGATCGGTTCTTTTGTCATCGCCGGATGCAGCCGAGTCTCGCGGGAAAGTGCAGGGGCTGGAGAAGTCACGATCTACGTGGCCACTGATCGCGTCTTCTCGGAGCCCATCCTGCGCGGATACGAGCAGAAATCCGGAGTGAAGGTAAATGTTGTCTATGACACGGAAGAAACCAAGAGCACGGGTCTCGCCAACCGTCTTCTGGCCGAAAAAGCGAACCCCCAGGCAGACGTCTTCTGGTCGAATGAGCCGGTCCGGACTCTCGTCTTGAAAAGCCGTGGAGTTCTGACTCCATACAAGTCTCCGGAGGCAACCGATTTGCCGCCGGAGCTGAAAGACCCCGAAGGATATTGGACGGGGTTTTCGGCTCGCCTCCGAGTCATCGTGTACAACACTAGCCTCGTAAAAGCAGAGGACGCGCCACGCTCGGTGCTCGACCTGGCAGACCCGAAGTGGAAGGATCAGATTGCGATCGCCGATCCACGCTTCGGGACCACTTCTTTTCACGTTGCCGCTCTCTATGCGGAGCTCGGCGACGCCCGGGCGGACGAGTTTTTCCAGCGGCTGCAGGCGAACGGAGTCAAGATCGTTCCGGCTAATTCCGTCGTTTGCGACATGGTCTCCCGCGGCGAAGTCAAAGCCGGTCTGACAGACACCGATGACGTCAACGTTGCTATTGAAAGCAAGAAGCCAGTTGCGATGGTGCTGCCGGATCGGGACGGGATGGGTGTTCCGGTCATGCCGAATATGCTCTCTTCGATTGCGGGCGCTCCTCATCCGGAGGCAGGCAGGAAACTCATCGACTACCTGCTGTCGGAGGAAGTGGAGCGTATGCTTGCGCAGTCGGAGGCCGTGCAGATACCGTTGCACCGGGGAGTTGAAGGTCCGAAGAACATTCCCCCACTTTCGTCCTTCAAACCGATGACCCTGGATTACGGAAAGGCTGCCGCCCGGGTCGAGGATGTCGTGCGCCGGCTGCAGGGGATCTTCGGTATATAGGAGCTGTCATGAATGCCGCGGCAAAAGCAAAAGCCTGGGAGAGATTCTTCCACCCCACCCAGACTCTCGTGCTGGGTTTTGCCGCGGCCTGCTTTGTATTCTTCTGCCTTTTGCCGGCCGGCTATATGCTGGTTCAATCCTTTGCGGGGCCTGCCGGCGGTCTGAGTCTCAACAATTACAGGCAGTTACTCGCCGAACCGCGTCATTACACGCTTCTGGCGAATAGCCTTCTGCTTGCCGTCGGTTCAGCGGTGCTCGCCGCCCTGATCGGAATTCCACTCGGATTCATGCTCGCGCGCGTCGACCTGCCGGCAAAGCGCATTGCACGCATCGTCCTCCTCACGCCTTTGGTCATTCCGCCCTATGTGCTCGCCCTGGCCTGGATATATGTGGGCGGATCGGCGGGCCTTGTGTCCGCATTCGTGAGAAGGGACCTCCTGTCCAGGTGGACCTACAGCGTCGCCGGGGCGGCGCTCGTACTGGGGCTGAGCTACTTTCCCATCGTGATGCTCGCGGCGGAGTTCGCAGCCCGCAGTGTCGCGGCCCACCTCGAAGAGGCTGCCCTGTTGGTCGCGAAGCCCGGTGCGGTCTTCCGGCGCATCACGGC
The DNA here is from genome assembly GCA_035631775.1 of Acidobacteriota bacterium. Taxonomy (GTDB): domain Bacteria; phylum Acidobacteriota; class UBA6911; order UBA6911; family UBA6911; genus DASQID01. The sequence continues at coordinate 197 of DASQID010000656.1, read as the reverse complement.
CCCTCTTATGGCTCCGGGTATCGTGGCGGCCACGTTGCTTGTGTTTGTCCTGGCGATGGCGGAGTTCGGCGTCCCCGGTCTCCTGCGCGGGCCGGTTTTCACCACCGAAGTATTCACCGCGTTCGCGGCACTCTATGATTTTGGCCGGGCCACCGCGCTCGCTGTGCCTCTCCTTATGACAATATTGGCCGCCGGCT
>DASQID010000655.1:0-11934 GCA_035631775.1 Acidobacteriota bacterium | reverse complement strand
CCTGAGCATCTTCCTCTGTCCGGTCTCGCTGTTGGGCTATGTGATCACGGTGATCGGCATGTACCTCTTCGGCCATGGGTCGGGGGTGTCGAAGACAGCGCAAGGGCTGCTGTCCGCCCGCTACTTCCAGCATATCCTCGGCGTGCGGCAAGACGATGCTTCGTACCAGCTGATGAAGATCATGCCCGGAACACCGTATTATGGTCTGGTCCTTGTATTTGGCCCGTTGTTGCTGGCGCATCGCCTGACAGGCTTCGTGCCAAAGACCTTCTGCTACCCATTCGAGGGTGAGATTACGCTGCCGGTCGAACCGGTGGCCCGGGTGTGGTTTTTCGATAATGTCGTCGCTCGATACCTGGCCAGCATCCGGCAGTTCGTTATTCTGGGCGCCGGCTTTGACACCCGGGCCTGCCGGCTGTCCAAGGGAAACCTGGTTCGTTGCTTCGAGGTCGACGCGCCCAAAACGCAGGCGATCAAGCGCAAGCTCCTCGAGAAGGCGGGGATCGACGCGAGCGGGATCACGTTCGTGAGCGCAGACTTTGAGATAGAAGACTGGCTCGCCCGGCTAGTCGAGGCAGGCTTCGACAGTGGGAAGCCGGCGCTGTTTTTGTGGGAGGGCGTGATCCTATACCTGGACCGGGAGGCGGTTGAAAGCACGCTGCGCAAGATTGCCGGCACAGCCGAAGGAAGCATCGTCGCCTTCGACTACCTCACAAAAGAGACCCTCGAGTCGCAATCGGTTTACATGCGCTACGCCAGAGCGGCCGCCAAAGCTGCTGGCGAGCCGTTTAAGTTCGGGATCCTCAGTACCCCGCCATTGCGCCAGCGCATGGCTGAGTTTCTGGGCACTTGCGGCCTGTCACTTGGCGATCACCATACCCTGGGAAAGGAAACGGATGGGAAGCACGCCTGGGGCGGCTTTGCCACGGCATTGGTAGGATCCGCCGTTCAAACAGATTAGGTGGATACGTGCGCAGATCGACTATGATGCCTTTTGAAGCACTTCAACTTCTTTCGCCAGTCGGGCTAAACCAGTTTCGTGTGGACATGGGAAAAGCGGGGCTTACTGAACTTGCCTAAGTTATTGAAAACATTGGTGAGCCGTGCTGGATTCGAACCAGCGACCCTCTGCTTAAAAGGCAGATGCTCTACCTCCTGAGCTAACGGCCCATCTCATCACTCGGCTCGATCCGGCTGCTTGACGGCCGAATCGACGCCAGAGAGGTTAGCACGCAGTCACCACTTAGGAAAGACCGTTTTACGGAGAGATTTTATCATCACCTGCGCCTTCACGTCTCAGCAGCAGCTATCCAAAAAAAGGCACCGCCAAGGCGCGAACACGTCAAGCCGTTGCGGCTATCAGGTGCTGGTCAGGAGGCCAGCTCCAGGAGGAGTTCGACCTTTTTCTCGTACGCGGTAAGCATGTAGTGAGCCAGCTCGGGATCCGAGGGGTGAGCGTGATAGGCCGTCCGCGTGGCCGCGATGCTTTCATCGATGGATCTCAGATTCTTCTCGACTTCGGCCAGAAGCTGCGGATCGAGGCTCGGCTTGCGTTTGTCCACGATCCTGCTCAGCATTTCTATCGCATCTTGATAATCACGTTCGGCCCGCTGGATCGAGAGCAGCGCGGCTTCCAGGCTGTTCTGCGTGCCGGTTCGTCTGAGCCGATCCGAGGTCCCTGCCGTCTGTCCGTCGATGAGCCCCGTTTCCTTTACCCTGTAATAGTGTACAGTCAACAAGGTCGCGCCTACGGAAAGCAAGACGAGCATCGCGGCGAATACTGCCTGACGAAGGACCGGCGAAAACGGGAAAACCCTGCCCAAGAATTCGGCCAGCGGGGCTGACAGCGGCCGGCTTGAGCGCTTTGCCGCGGGAGACGCGATGCCCTCCTGGACCTTCTGCCAAACGGATGGGGAAATCTCCAGGCTTCTGTCCAGTTCTTCGGAGTACGCCTGATAGGCTGTGTCTTCAGCACTCAGAACTTCCAGTGCACGGGCGCATTCCGGGCAAGTTCTCAGATGAGTGCGGACCTGCGCGGCCGCTCCCTCATCGAGCTCCCCATAGTGGAAATCCTCGATATGCCCGCGAATCTCCTTGCAGTTCACGAACCACCTCGCGTTCCGGCGGTCTCTCCGCCCAGATAAAGCTTCAAGCTCTGCTGCATCTGCATTCGAGCGCGATGCAAATCGGTCTTCAGCTTGCCGACGGACGAACCGGTGATGCGGGAAATCTCAACATAGCGCATCCTGTGCATTATCTTCAGGACAAAAACTGCCCTATAGTCCTCCGTCAGCGACGTCAAGGCATTGTAGATTGCCTGATTCAGTTCCCCGGCAATCAGCCGGTCGTCAGGTCCGGTTCGGGAATCCCGCAGTGTCCTGGAGACCGCCCCGTCCAACACCACCTTTCGCTGATCACGATATTTTTCTTTTATCGCCTCGCGCGCAACGTTGCGTGCAATGCCGAACAGCCATGTGGACAGCTGGCTGTCGGAGTGCATGCTGGAGAGCCGCCGGTGCGCCCGAATGAAGGTTTCCTGTGTCAGTTCCTCCGCTTGTGCTCGATTCCCCAGAAGGCTGTATATGAAACTGAGGACAGGCTTGGAGTATCGGATGAAGATGGCGTGAAACGCATCCGCCTCTCCAGCTCGCGCCCTGATGAGAATACCCTGAACGTCCTCTCTTACGCCAAGCTTGGGACTGCTCAGTGTCCGTACCTCCGATAGCATTATCTCCATTCGTCCTGCGGCCTCATTATATGTCCCCGGTCACTTCTTAGGGTGCCGAAAATGCGGGGGCCGGCCTGTGCCCGGCATCGAGTTTCCAGCCAGAATGCGCCTTCGCCCTACGGGTGCATTAAGCTGACTCGTCCAGAAACGGTGGTGATGCGCAGGCTGTGCATTCCGGAGCCGATCCGTCCGCGGGCGGATCGACCCGGCCCATAGCGCTGCTCCTGTACCTCGATGGGAAAGTTGGTCTTCAACGACCCGCTGATGCTCGACATCTCGATGTCGGCATCCATGGTCGCAGGTGCTTTTACATTCACGCTGCCGCTGACGGAAGAAAACTTCATGTCCCCGCTGCCCTGCAGGTTGTTGATCTGCACGTCCACGTTGCCACTCACTGCCGACGCGCTGACGATGCCGTTGACATTGCGGATGTTCACATCACCACTCACACTCTCCGCACGCAGTCGGCCGGTCACGTTATCTACATGTACATTTCCGCTGACCGCTCCCAGCCGCTCGAAATTGTACTCAACGCCCTGCGGCACGCGAACTTCAAAGCTCACGCTGGCGTTGCAGTGGCGCGATTCGGGGTAGCGCACGCGCAGGTCAATATGGTTTGAATCGCTGTTGTCCTCGATCTGAACAAGTTCACGATCCGGTCCTTCCTTGTAACCTGCGACCGCGATGCTGTTGCTGCTATGGCCGATGATCCTGACGTCTCCGGAAATACTGCTCACGCGGATGCTGCCGTGGGGAGGGATCGTATAATTTCTTTGATAATCCTGCGCCGTTGCAGCTCCGGTCGCCAGCAAACCGACCAGCAGGACCGCAGGCGCAAAAACCGCTAAGCTTCGCCGAATCATTTAGTTACTCCTTCTCAAGAGTCTCTCGGCATCACGCACACGCTGTGTATGTGGCGGGACGTTCCCAAAGGTTTCAACTATTTGCTGTATTTGGTACTAATTCTATGACCGCAGAATCAGGGTTGGACGACTGGCGCCGGCGTGTCCGTCGCCTTTTCAGGGAGCACAGGGAATGAGAGAGGAAGAGAAGCGACTGGAGGAAGCCGCATCTCACAAAGCCCACTGGAGGCGCTGGGGACCCTACCTCAGCGAACGGCAATGGGGAACCGTCAGGGAAGACTACAGTCCCGGCGGGACCCCGTGGGAATATTTTCCATACGATCACGCCCGGTCACGCGCATATCGATGGGGTGAAGACGGCCTTCTGGGGATTTCCGATAACCATCAGCGCCTGTGCTTCGCGTTTGCAGTCTGGAACGGCAGGGATCCGATGCTGAAAGAGCGGCTGTTCGGTCTTTCCAACAACCAGGGGAACCACGGCGAGGACGTCAAGGAGTGCTACTACTATCTGGACAACACGCCTACGCACTCCTACATGAGGGCACTCTACCGTTATCCACAGGCGGAATACCCGTATCAGCAGCTACTGGACGAGAATCGCAGGCGGGGCAGGCAGGATCCTGAATACGAGCTGATCGATACCGGGATCTTTGACGAAAATCGGTATTTCGACGTCTTTGTCGAATATGCGAAGGCGGGTATCAACGACATCTTAATCCGCCTGGAAGCGATTAACGCCGGACCGGATCCTGCCGTGCTTCACCTCCTTCCCGTGCTGTGGTTCAGAAACACCTGGAGCTGGTTCAAGGACGGCCAAATGCCCGGTCTCGAGCTAGTTTCACAGCCTGGTTCCTCTCCCGCTATCCGCGCGCAGCACCAGACGCTGGGCAGCATGTGGCTCACGGCAGAGGAGCCCGCCGAGGAACTTTTCACAGAAAACGAAACGAACGTCGAGCCGCTCTTTGCAGCGAAGAATCGTCAGCCTTACGTGAAGGACGGCATCAACGGATACGTAGTGCACAACCAGGCAGCCGGCGTGAATCCCGCAAAAAGGGGGACGAAGGCGGCGCTGCACTATCAGCGGGTCTTGGCTTCCGGCGAAAGCTGGGGGCTGCATCTTCGTCTCAATGACGCTCCCCCGCAGGACGACAGTTTCGGGCATTCGTATCGCACGGTTTTCAGCCTCCGAAAACGAGAGGCGGATGAGTTTTATGAGCGAATCACTTGTCCCTCGATATCGCCCGACGATAGGAAAATCCAGCGACAGGCTTTCGCAGGGATGCTGTGGAGCAAGCAGTTCTATCATTATGTCGTGCCCGACTGGCTGGCCGGCGATTCTGTCGGTCCTCCGCCTCCCCCCACCCGGCAGCGCAACAGGGGATGGGAGCACGTCTATACCGACGACATCCTCTCGATACCGGACAAGTGGGAGTTCCCCTGGTTCGCCTCATGGGACCAGGCTTTCCACTGCATACCGCTGGCAATGATCGATCCGGATTATGCCAAGCGGCAGCTTATTCTACTCACCCGCGAGTGGTATATGCATCCGAACGGCCAGATTCCCGCCTACGAGTGGGCCTTTGGGGATGCGAATCCCCCGGTTCACGCGTGGGCGGCATGGCGAGTTTACAAAATTGAGAAGAAGATCTATGGCCGGACCGACCGCATGTTTCTCGAACGCGTGTTCCAGAAGCTCCTGCTGAACTTCACCTGGTGGGTCAACCGGGAGGACACTGACGGCAGCAACATTTTTGAGGGAGGGTTCCTCGGCCTCGACAATATCGGCGTGTTCGACCGAAGCAAAGAACTCCCTGCCGGAGGCCATCTGCAGCAGTCAGACGCGACCAGCTGGATGGCAATGTATTGCCTAAACATGCTGACGATCGCGATCGAACTTGCCCAGGAGAACCGGAGCTACTCCGACATCGCAAGCAAGTTTCTCGAACATTTTCTACGCATTGCCCAGGCCATGAACCGCATGGGCGAAAAAGAATCCCTGTGGAACGAAGAGGATGGGTTCTTTTATGACCGCCTCCGCTTGACGGACGGAACTGCCGCACCTTTGCGCGTGCGATCCGCAGTCGGCCTGATACCCCTCTTCGCCGTGGAAACCCTGGAACTCTCCGACATTCTCAGCCTGCCTGATTTCTCGCGGCGGATGAAGTGGTTTCTCGATCATCGACCGGAAATGGCAAGCAACGTACTCGGCGGCGGCATCGGGGGGGTGTGTGAACGGAGAATACTGTCCATCGTAACTCCAGGGCAGTTGAAGCGAATCCTGGAGCGTATGCTAAGCAGGGAGGAATTCCTGAGCGAGCACGGCATACGTGCACTGTCCAGATATCATCAGGACAATCCCTACACACTTTCATTCGACGGCCATTCTAACATCGTAGATTACGAGCCGGCCGAATCCTGCATCGATCAATTCGGCGGCAACTCCAACTGGCGTGGGCCGATATGGATGCCGATCAATTACCTGATGATCGAGTCCTTGCAGAAGTTCCATCACTATCTGGGAAGCGAATTCAAAGTGGAGTGTCCCACAGGCTCAGGGCAGTTCATGACTCTCTGGGAGGTGGCTGCGGAGTTGTCGCGACGAATCATCGGCATATTTCAGGAGGACGAACACGGAAGGCGGCCCCTCTATAACGGAGTCGCTCGGATTCAGGACAGTCCGCGCTGGAACAAAAACATTCTGTATTACGAGTACTTCCACGGGGAGAGCGGTGCCGGGCTCGGAGCCAGCCATCAAACCGGCTGGACCGGACTGGTCGCGAAGCTCATCCAGCAGCTCGCGGTTTATTGTGATTCAATACCTGAGTGACGCACTCGGAGGGGACCAAGGGATACGACACTTGTCTTGGCGGTGGCTTTTTAAAAAGCCACCGCAAAGGCGAAGAAGCGAACGAACGCGGGACCCAATTTGGTTGCCTATGCCGCTCCGGGTAATTCGTGGCAGTATTTTACAATGTGATCCAGGATTGCAGCTTGGAGTTCGGCGAGGTGATGATCGTTTCCGTCCGGTCCGGACCAGTCGACACCACTGAGATTTCCGCCTGGACGAGATCCGAGAGGCGCTTCAGGTAATCCCGTGCCAGCGGAGGCAATTCCTCGAATTTCTGGATGCCGGCCGTACGTTGATTCCAACCCGCTACGGTGATGTACTCCGGCAGACATTGCCTAAGAACCTGGATCTCCGGGGGAAATGAATCGAGCAGTTGTCCCTTATAGCGGTAGCCGGTACAGATCTTGATTTCCTTTAGCTCGTCGAGAACATCGAGTTTTGTGATCACCAGCGTGTCCAGGTTATTTATGAGCCGGGCATAGTGAACGACTGCGGCATCAAACCAACCGCATCTGCGCGGCCTTCCCGTGGAAGCGCCGTATTCCTGTCCCCGGCGCCGAATCTCATCGCCCACCGCATCCGTGAGCTCGGTGGGAAAGGGGCCTTCGCCGACACGCGTAGTGTAAGCCTTGGCAATTCCGACGACCCCGTCAATCCGTGTAGGACCCACGCCGGTGCCGGTGCAGGCGCCGCCTGCGGTTGCGTTAGATGCGGTGACAAAGGGGTATGTCCCGTGATCGACGTCCAGAAGGGTCCCCTGAGCCCCCTCAAAAAGAACATTCTTGCCCCGGTCCATGGCGCAGTTCAGGTATTGGGCGAGGTCAATGAAGTACTCGGACAACTCTCCGCCTTGGGCAGCGGTCTTCCGGCAAAGAGCATCGACATCGAAGGGACCGGCACATTCGGGTTGAACCGCTCCCTTGGCCTTGACGTTTTCTTCGATAATTTGTCGCAGCGCAATCGGGTTCAGGAGATCGCATATGCGCAGCCCGCGGCGTCCCATCTTGTCCTCATATGCCGGACCGATGCCGCGGTTCGTAGTTCCGATGCGCTTCTCACCCCGCCGCTCTTCATCATCCCTTTCCACCGCCCTGTGATAGTCCAGAATGACGTGGGCTCTGTTGCTTACGAACAGCCTTCCCTTACAGCTGATCCCCGCCGCATGCAGGTCTTCGATTTCGTTTTTCAGGGCTGTGAGATCGATCACTACACCGTTGCCGATCGCACAGATCTGCTGCGGATGGAGGATACCTGAGGGAATCAGGTGCAGGACGTATTTCTTGCCGTTGATGGTGACCGTATGACCGGCATTGTGCCCGCCCTGGTAGCGGGCGACAATGTCGAAATGTACCGTGAGGAGGTCGACGATCTTTCCCTTGCCTTCGTCGCCCCACTGAGCGCCGACTACGATCAGATTGGCCATATGGAATGATGGGCGAATGGCGGTTAGCGGCTGATAACTCCCGCAACTACCAGGATTCCAAAACGCCATTCGCAAGCGGACGCTGCGGGAGTCGGAAGTGGGCGCTGCTCGAAAGCCCGGCGCGACAGCTGATCTGTTTCGTTTCATGCGCTGTCCGGGCTTCGTTTCACGTGCCCACGACTTATAAGTGGTTGTCGATCATCTTAGAGATCGTGTCTTTTGTAGTGTTGCCCACGATCTGCTCTTTGATGGCTCCGTTCTTGAACAGCAGGAGAGTTGGAATTCCTTTAATGTTGTACTTTCCAGAGGTTAACGCGTTCTCGTCCACGTTCAACTTCACTATCTTAGCCTTGCCCTCATACTTGTCGGCCACAGCTTCTACGACAGGGGCCAACATCCTGCAGGGAGCACACCAGGCAGCCCAGAAATCCACGAGGACTGGTATGGGCGACTTGAGGACTTCGGTCTCGAAGTTTTGATCTCCCACTTCCGCAACTTTTCCCCTCATTATTTGGTCCTCCTGAAGTTATGATTGCGCTTTCAGACCCGCGCGATCCCGAAACGAACAGTCATTATGGTGACGCCTCCGGGGGATGTCAAGAGCATATGCAGACAACGGCTAAGAAGCGATTTGGCCAGCATTTCCTTAGAGATACGGGCGTTTTGGAGCGCATCTGCAGGCTCATTCATGCTCTGCCGGACGAGGTTATAATCGAGATCGGCGCAGGAGACGGAGCCCTTTCGACAAGGCTCGCTCCCAGAGCCCACCGGCTCCTGGCGATAGAGGTGGACCCCGACTGCCTACCGTCACTGGAGAGGGCGCTGTCGCCTTTCCCCTCTGCCTGCATCATACCCGGCGACATCATGGCAATGGACATTGACACACTGGCGGGGGAGGACTTGTCTGCCGGCCGCAGGCTCCGTGCCGTGGGCAATCTACCCTACAATATCGCCACGGCCATCATTCAGAGACTCCTCGGGTCGCAGCTTCCTTTTGCGGATATGGTCTTCATGGTGCAACTCGAGGTCGCTGAAAGGATTACGGCCAGACCCGGGACACGCCAATACGGGTTGCTGTCTATTCTGTGCCAGCACCGCGCGGGGGTGCACATCGCCTTCAAGGTGTCACCGTCGTGCTTCGTTCCGCGGCCCAAAGTCGTGTCCGCGATAATCCGGCTGCTTCCATCGCCAGGTTTGAGGAAGCCGGAGGTCGAGTCTTGCTTCGTGGAGACCGCAAAGGCAGCATTTGCGCATCGGCGTAAAACCCTTGCCAACTCGCTCCGCCGGCATCCCGGCTTTTGGACAAAAACGGCAGAACTTCTGGAACGCGCCGGGATCGACGGCTCTCGTAGACCCGAAGACCTCACCGTACAAGAATATGAGCGCCTCGCACTGACACGCCTCCAACGAATGGCGAATCACGAATGACGAATTACTCCTGTTTGGCGCCTTTGCATCTTAGCGGTGGTCTTTTTGAAAAAGCCACCGCGAACGCGAGAAGGAACGCCAAGTGCTCTGGCTGCTGCTTGAAGCACTATTGAACACCTTCATGCCCAATGTTTTTCATTCGTCATTCGTCATTCGTCATTCGTCATTTCCTGTTTGTAACCCTAAACCTTGAAGCTTCTATTAAATCCGATGATGCTTGCCGGAAGCGACTCTATGTTATACTCCCAATCTAGTGCTGGGACATCACGTGACCGCTGACGATCGTATTGAAGCAGTACCCCTGGGAGGACTGGGGGAATTCGGCATGAACATGATGGCGATCCGCCATGGCGGAAGCATCGTCGTCATCGACGCGGGCCTCATGTTTCCCAGGGACGAATTGCTGGGTGTCGATCTGGTCGTTCCGAATCTGGCCTATCTTCTTGAGAAAAAAGAGGAAGTAGCAGCTGTAGTACTCACCCACGGTCACGAGGACCACATCGGTGCACTCCCTTATCTGCTGGAAGCGATACAGGTGCCGGTTTACGGTACTCCTCTGACTCTGGGCTTTGCGGAAGGTCGGCTAGCCGAGCACGGCATCCTCGAGCAGGTTGAATTGAACCGGATACATCCCCGGGATACGCTTCAGATCGGGGACATGCACCTGGAGTTTCTGGGGGTCACGCACAGCATCGCCGACAGCATAGGCATCGCAATCACAACCCCGGTGGGCACCTTGATCCACACGGGAGACTTCAAATTCGACCAGTCACCGCCGGATCGCAAGTTCAGCGACTATGCCCGCTTTGCGCACTTTGGCGAACAGGGTGTTCTCGCCTTGTTTTCCGACAGCACCAACAGCGAACGGCCGGGATACACTCCTTCGGAAAGCCATGTCCGCAGGCATTTGGAACAGGTGTTTCACACCAGCCGGCGAAAGATCATTATGGCGTGCTTCGCCTCCAGCGTACACCGCATTCAGATCACCCTGGAGCTGGCGGAGGAGTTCGGCCGAAGCGTCGTCGCCGTGGGACGCAGCATGAAGGAAAACATCGCGATCGCGCGAGACCTCGGCTATTTGAGGGTCCCACCCGGGGTGCTGGTGGACCTGCCGGAGGCGTCCAGACTCGCCGACGACAAGATCGTAGTGCTGTGCACGGGAAGCCAAGGCGAGCCCATGGCCGCGCTGGCCCGGCTTGCATTGGGAAAGCACAAGGAGTTTTCGGTCGAGCAGGATGATTCAGTCATCATCAGTGCGCGCGCAATCCCGGGAAATGAGAGCCATATCTCTCATTTGATCAACCACTTTTGCCGCCGGGGGGCGAACGTCTTTGATGAAAGCCGCTGGATGGTACATGTCTCCGGGCACGCCAGTCAGGAGGAGCTGAAGCTGATGCTGAACCTGACCCGTCCGCAGTATCTGATTCCTGTTCACGGGGAGTTCCGCCAGCTTTACAGCCACATGCTGATCGCCCGGGACACGGGAATGCCGCGCGAGAGAATCATCCTCGCCGAGACCGGGGATATCATCTCGCTCTCGCCCGAATCTGCAGTCGTCTGCGGAAAGGCTCCCTTCGGTCGGAGGCTCATCGATGAGGGCGGTGTAGCGGAACTCGACGAGTTCGTGGTTCGTGATCGTCAACACCTCTCGGAAGAGGGTGTCGTGTTGGCCGTAGTGGCGATCAACAAGTCCACAGGCCACGTGGAGGGACAGCCGGAACTGGTGAGCCGCGGACACGTGCAGGAAAATGAGGGCGCGGCTTTTTTGTCGGAGGCACGGGAGATCGTGCTGCACAGTCTGGAGGAGAGCACCGTCGAGGAGCGCGAGGATCCGCTAGTCCTGACGGAATTGATACGGGCGGACCTGAAGCGTTTCTTCCGAAAGCGCACCGGCACGCGACCGATGATCGTGCCCGTGGTAATGGAGATCTAATCAGTTCGCAGTTCGCAGATTGCAGTTCGCGGAGACTGAGGGGCTGGCGGCGGACTGCGAACCGCGACGGGGTGGTGCATGGCCCGGGAAATGACCGCAAAGCGCCATGAGTTCATCGGCGTTTTGATTTTGACTGTGGCGGCGCTCCTCTTTGTCTGCCTCATTTCATATGACGCGCGCGATTCCAGCTTTAATGCCCTCTCATACAAGGTCAGCGCGGATAACATGGCAGGCAAAATCGGAGCGTACGTAAGCGATATCCTGTTTCAGTGCTTTGGCTACTCCGCATATCTGCTGCTCTTCCCACTGGCGATCCTGAGCTGGAAGCTGGTGCGGGGGCAGGAGATTCATTCGCCCTACTTCCGTGCCGTGGGATTCTGCCTGATTCTGGGCTCGCTCAGCACAACACTTCACTTGCTTCCGCCGAAGCTGTTACCGTTTTTCAAACCGACGGAGGTAAATTTTGTTCCCGGGGGAGTGACCGGCTCGTTGCTGTCGGATCTCTTGTTGCCGAACCTGAATAAGACCGGTACCGCGATCATACTCGTCGCCGCCTTCGTATTGGGTTTGCTGGCCGCGACGACACTGTCGTTGCAGAGCGCCTTCAGCAAGCTGGTGAAGGAGGAGGATCCGGCCAAACCAAGCCTTTGGGAACGGTTCCGCAGCTGGAGAGAAAGCCGCAAGCCGGTGCGAACGGTGCTGAACATAAAG
>DASQID010000654.1:0-2159 GCA_035631775.1 Acidobacteriota bacterium | reverse complement strand
CAATCCACCTCGGCCAGACGTTTTAGGTCGTCTTCGAAGTTGCCGACAGTTACCAACCGCGCCACCGAGGGCTCGAAAAAAGCCGCGGGCTTCGACTTGCGCGCGGCGTCAAGCCCGGCAAGAGCGATCTTGTTGCGGGCGGGGCCATCGGCATCCGGCGGGACGATATCGAGCAGCCAGGAAGGAACGGCGGCGTTGGCCAGGTGCGCAGCAATACGCGCACCCATGGTTCCAGCGCCCAGGACCGCAACCTTGTGGATCCGCCTCATCGAAGTTTGCCCCCCGGATTCTAGCTGCCGATCGACGATTTGGGCCAATCGGCTCCCACGGCCCTTCCTCGTACCCGACCCCGGCTACGGCAGTTTATCTATCGCCCGGCCATCTTTTCCAGTCATGAAGTTGAAAGTTTGAGAATTGCAGGAAGGAACCGCACGAGCCTGGAATAGGCGCGGGTCTGCAGGGGGTTACCAGAAAGGTAACGCGAAAGGTTCTGAGTCTTTCGCCGTGGCATCAACCGGTAGAAAGCAGCCCCCAAAAAACAGCGGGCGCATACCGTATTAGATGTGGGGTGAGGATGGCACACGGCATGCGCCCTATTAAGTTGATGACATCCTACCACCACAATGAAACATGTCAAGCAAAATCGATTTAGTAGAACGAATTAGTGTAGTTTCGCGATCATAAATTGAACATGGTCCGCAAGTGCAGGGATCACAGATCCCTGTGATGCATTACGCACTCCCCTGGCACTCCGGGTGGGCATCCACATATTCCTTCGCTCGATGTACTACGTCGCGCTCGCTGCGATAGGTAAGCCTTTGGGGCACTTCATCCAGCGGCACCCAGAGCGCCTCCTGCACCTCTATACGCATCTCGGGCGAAAGGTCGTTGATCTGGCCCGATTCATAGCGAAGCAGGTAGAAACTCACAATCTTGAACACCCGCTGCCGATCCCCCCAGGAGCGAATGTAGGAATACTTGATGTCGGCGAGTTTGGTAACCACAGCGGCAGTTACGCCGGTTTCCTCGCGTACCTCGCGAACCGCTGTCTGTTCCGGCTTCTCCGGGGGATCCACCAGCCCCTTGGGCAGAGCCAACAGGTCGGACTGTTGCTTGCCCTTACGGCCTGGCGGGGCGGCCTCCGGGTCGCGGCGTGGGACGATGGCAGCAATATGCCAGATTCCGGAAATGCGCCGGAGGACGACCCCGCCTGCGGAAATCTCCCGAGCCATGGCCTCACAACTTAACAGGATTGTGTGAGTTAGTCATCCCGCATCCCTAATCATCCCAGGCAGGCCCCGCAATTGGTCCCCCTCTCGTTGACCGCCTTTTCCGTCGCGATTAGACTAGCGGCGACTCCGAACCATTTCTTTCAGGATGCCCTCTTGAAAACCTACACGTCTCCTCGCGAGTTGCTGGCGAAGATCGAACTCTTGCTGACGGCCAATCAGCCTGCCTTTCGGCGGTCTCCGCTCGATGAAGTGATTGAGGTGCTCGCCGAAGGCCGACATTATTCCTGGATCGGAATCTACCTGGCTCTCGACGGCGCTTCGCAGCAAATATTGGGCGCTGGTGGAGAGGCCGGGCCAGCGGGAGTGGCACTGCCGGAGACTCGCACCCGGATTCTGGTCTCCATCAAGCTGGCTGGTCACGAGCTAGGTGTGATCGCCGTGGAGAGTGACCGCGACTATGCCTTCGGCCACGAAGATCGCGTGCTGCTGGAAGACGTTGCGAACACGCTGGCTCGCTTCCTGAGCGGACCCGGCAAGTACCTGGTGCGCAGAGCAAAAGCTCAGGCCCACTAGAATCATGATGGAGGACGGGCGTCCTCGCCCGTCATGCTCTCCAGAAAAGTCTTGTCTAAGTGGAGCTCTTGATTAAGTCTGCCGTAGCCTCTGTGCCCCTCCGTGACCTCTGTGGTTTACGCCTTACTCTGGGCCGCTTCCTCCTTAATCCTCTGCCACGCTCGCTCCACGTGCCGCGCAGTCGTGTTCGTCTGCCCTACACAGAAGCGTAGCGTGATTTTACCGTTCAGTTTGGTATGGGTCAGGTAGAGGTCACCACTGCGGTTCAGGCGATCCATCAGCGCTTGGTTAGCAGCGTCTCCTCCACGATGCCGGAAGCAATCCAGGTTGAGCGGCACGGGCGCAACCAATTCG
>DASQID010000653.1:0-7380 GCA_035631775.1 Acidobacteriota bacterium | reverse complement strand
GACGCCTCCTAAAGCGCGTTCCGCGGAACTGGTGCCGGGAAACTTGCTGGAGGTTCAAGTAATCGAGGGAGGCGCCGTGAAATCCGTGAAGGCGAGAATTGTCCGGACGGCAGATCCGTCGTTCGAGGTCGAAGTCGAGTTGAACGACACGGGCATCGGGGGCGACAGAATAGCCCAGGATACGATCTTCAGCGCTGTTGTCCCGGACCTGCCGGCTGGAGCGTATCGTGCAATCGTCGAAATGACCGACGGCACAGGTAACGCGGGCACCGACACATTCGACCTCCGCCGGAGGGAATGACTCGACAATTTGACTTGACGGGGGATGACCCGCAGCCCGATATACAATTAATCGTGGATGCAATTCGTGAATTTTGTGGCAGATTTGTCCGCCGAGAGGTCTAAAGAAACAATGGACCGGCAATATGCACGGAGCGGCAGCGCCACGGCCAGGGTGTTCTGCCGCAATCTTGGAGCCGATATAGCGTTCCTTCGCGTCTTTGCGTCTTAGCGGTGGTTTTTTTTGAAAGCCGCCGCAAAGGCGCCAAGACGAATCTTGCATCCTTGTCGGCGTGGCAGAGATTTGAACGTTTGCAGTACATCACCGGTATAAGGAGGCATCAAGCATGCTCAGCAAGAAGACATTCATTTTAGCCGCAATCCTGATGTTGACTCTCCTTCGAATCGCATCCGGACAGGCACAGAAGGCCGATAAAGTGGTCAAAGTCGGCAATCCCGTCGTAGACCTGGAAACCACGATGGGGACAATAAAAGTGGAGCTCTTTGCAGCCAAGGCTCCCATCACCGTCAAGAACTTCCTCGCTTACGTGAACACGGGTTTCTATAACAACACCATCATCCATCGCGTCGATGCGAATTTCGTCATTCAGGGGGGAGGTTATACCGCGGAACTGGCTCCCAAGCCGACCTTGCCGCCGATTCAGAACGAGTCGAAGAACGGTCTCAAAAACCTGAAGGGGACGTTGTCGATGGCACGGTACACGGATCCGAACAGCGCCACGTCGCAGTTCTTCATCAACTTGAACAACAACTCGAACCTGGATCCGACCCCGTCCGATGCAGGCTATGCCGTGTTCGGCAAGGTTATCGGGGGCATGGATGTCGTCGAGAAGATCGGCGCAGTGAAAACCGCTGCGAAGGGCGTGTTCACGACACTTCCCGCACAGACGATCCTGATCAAGACCGCCAAGGTCGTGCCTTGATTGCGGCTCTTCAGATACGCAGGAAGATCTTGCGCCGATACATCCACAGCAGAATCAGCCAGTAGGTCAAGAGCTGCACTGCTCCGCGTGTAAGAGGCTCCAGCCTGGTGCCGAGGACCTGAAACGGAGCCGCACCCAGGTGGATCCGAAATGCGTCCGCGATCTGCCGGCCGAAGTAGTCCGCCAGGAAGTAGGCGGCGATCGAGTTCATCCCGATAACGATGAGAGGGAAAGCCCATTTCTTGTGCTTCTTGACCTCGATGATCCAGCAGAATCCCACAAGAAAAAGGAAGCAGAGGCCGCCGCTGAACAACGTCCATGTCGGCGTCCAGATGCGCTTGACGATCGGACAAATACCCGCGTAGTGCAGCAGAATGCTCGCCGCAAATCCAGCCGCGGCGGCGATGAGAAGCTTCTTGAAGGGTATGCGCGGGGCTTCAGAGCGCAGCCAGCGTCCCGCGATCAGCCCGAGTATCATGGTTCCCAGGGTCGGGATGAAGCTGAGCGTCAAATACCCACCGCCGTTGAAGACAAATGGCTTGGTTCGCGGAAACAGGTTGAGGAACCGCTGGTCAAAGGCGTTGCCGAGATTCGCGTTCTTGTTCCAATGCGCTGCAAAACCCACCGCGTTGTGAGTCCAGTCCGGCGGCACGCCCACAGCCTGGTAGTCGAAGCCGGGACCCGGAAGTGGATATACAGCCCACGCTAGCCAGTAGCCTACCAAGAGTACTCCAAGCGCTACCCATTGCCAGCGTGCCTTGACGAATCCGAGCAGAAACAGGAAGGTGTAACCCAGACCGATCTGCGTAAGTGTGTCCTCGAAGGTGTAGTTAGGGATCGGACCCCGCTGGGACCGCAGGAAGATGCCGAGCCAGACAAGCAGCAGGGAGCGCCAGAGCGTGTGCGCTAACATCTTGCGAAAGGAGGAGCCCTTCGCCAGCCGGCTGGCAATTGAGTATGGCACCGCCACGCCTACCAGGAATGAGAAGGACGGTTGGATGGTGTCGTGCAGCGAGCAGCCAGCCCACTCCACGTGGCTTTGGTTGAAGGCCAGGAAACCCCAGAACCAATTGCCTGGAAATGCTCTCGCGACAACGGCCAGTCTCAACACTTCGGCCATCATCAGCAGCATCACGAAGCCGCGGTATGCGTCAACCGCGGTGTTTCGCACCGTCGTAGCCGGCGGAGTGCCGATGGTCGGGATTAGCGGCACACTCTCGGTAAGGGTTTGCATTGTTCACCTCCTGATTTTGACTCCCCCTGACGTGAATTAGCGTTCGACACGCAGGGTTGTTTCAAAAAATGAGAGCTCGCATGCACTTTGGGTCTGTGCGGAGGCGTCCAAGAAAGCCACTGCACAGACTCAAAGTTCTATTTCCAGCCGCTCTGCACCATGACCTGTTTGGCGAACTCCCCTGCCGGCGTCGGTGTGTATTGCCAGTCGCGAATGAGTGTAGGTCCCCATTCGGGATCGAAGCACCAGACGGCCCAGCTGATCCCTTTACCTTCCAGATACTTGATGATAGAGGGTCCGTAGGCGGGCTGCGTGCTGTTTGGCGGCGCTGCGGCGGCTTGAGGCGTCTGTGCAACTGCGAGGCAGAAGGATGCTAACAGCGACGTACCCGAGGGAACGAACCTTATCAGAGTTTTCATTGATGCCTCCCTCCAGTCACTTGAGTCACAACCTGAACCGAATACCGATCTCTTCAGTCGTGAATCTTCTTCAGCAGCCAGGCTATGTTACGGCCCAGAACTTTCATGGTTTCGATCCCTTCCGCATCCCTCCTTACTTCGCCTTTCTCCAATCCAATGCCGATATTCCAGTAGGATGAGCCGGGCACGATCATTTCGCTGATCAGAAAGAAGTGATTCAGTGTATCGAATGCGTGCGTCGCCCCGGCTCGGCGGACCGCGACAATTGCCGCACCCACCTTGCGTCGCAGCAGGTTCTCGTTGGCCCGGGTCACCATGCATGCCCGATCGATCAGAGCCTTGATCTCGGGAGAGACATCGGTGACATATGTGGGCGAACCGAGAAGAACGCCATCAGCGTCGACCATTTTTTCGATGAGCTTATTCCCGTCATCGCCTTTCTGGGCGCAGCGTCCGTCTTTCCGGGCAAAGCACCTGCGGCAGGCGAGACAGCCATGAATGTTCTTACCTGCCAACTGAATCATTTCGGTTTCGATACCCTCCTGCCGGAGCTCATCAAGGACGAAATCGAGTAGTATGGCCGTGTTGCCATTCTTTCGGGCACTTCCATTGAACGCAACAACTTTCATATCCCTTTAGGCCTTCCTTCCCATTGTGGGAGCCGGACCCCTCACCTGATATTCCGAACTGGTCATGCGAACAGCAGTGAGAACCCATGCTGCCCGGCAATCCGGAATGCTTCATCCCAGTCGATATGGTCATCGCCTTTGGCGTCCGGGCCGGCATTCGGGTCGATACGGTAATTCCATTCGCCCCGCGGCGAGTTGCGATGATAGGAGCCCTGGCTCATGACCATGTGGCCGATCGCCCCATCTGCAATGTACTTCTTGGTTACGTGCCATTGCGTAGCCGAAGTGGTCTGCGAGCCGACCTGGATCACGCGCTTCGTTTCCTTCGATTTGGCAACCAGCTGCTTCGCCTCTGCGATGGTATGGGTCATGGGTTTTTCAAGGTACACATCTTTCCCGCGATCCATGGCTTCGAGCGCGATACGAGCGTGCCACTGGTCCGGCGTGGCCACAACGACCGCGTCCACGTCGGAACGGCCGAGTACTTCTCGATAGTCCGAATACCCGTCGCATTTGAGTCGTTCAGCGACCATTTTCCTGCGCTTCTCGTAGACATCGCACACCGCGACCAGCTTCGCACCGGAGGTCTCTCCGACCTTGACGACCGTGCCGGCATCGAAAGATCCGCGCCCGCCGACTCCGATCACGGCAACGTTGATCTTGTCGTTGGCGCCAATAACCCTGCCCGTTGACGCTCTAGCTCCTGGCTGCGGCCGCATGAATGACCTGCAGGCTGCGCGCGCTACGTTGGGCACTTACTTCAAGATGATCTCCGCGAAATCCTCGATCATCCCTGTCTTGGGTTTCTCTACGATTCGGCCGATCTCCATTCCATCCCTGTAAAAAATGAATGTCGGGACACGATCCACCTTCAAATCTTCGACAAAATACATCACATCCTTATTTGCCTTCTTCGGCACATTAAAGTAACGAACCGGCGCAGACGTTCCAATGCGATCGAGGATCTTAATGAAGAGAGGCACATTGTTGCGGGAGTCGGGGCACCATAGTCCCAGGTAGACATCGATCTTCAGATCGGCTGCGATCTTCGCCTTCAATGCATCCACAATATCCGCCTCAGGCTCGTACTTGTCATATTTCTCCTGCCATTCCAGGCCGGTTGCGAGAATCATCTCTCTTGTGATTTCTACCGCCTTCGGCCCACCCTGGAAGGAAATGCCGCGCAAGGGATCGGGCAGTAACAGCACTATACCAACGAGCGAAAGGGTCGGAACAACTTTGTTGATTCCCTTGAACGGCATAGAAGCTCTCCTCGCGTCGGCCACCAGAATATAATACAGTTCGTGTAATTCGTGAAGTTTATGGCAGATTCTCTCCTTTGAGGACTAACATCCCCCCGGGAGCGCAACCGTAAATCCGAGGAGGACAACCATATGCTCAGATCGATCCCTGCCGTTCTGTTGCCGCTTTTCAGCGCCTTCGCCTTGATGGCTCAAACTGACAAGCCTCTGCTTCTGAGAAATCCCACGATCAGCCGTTCACAGATCGCTTTTTCCTATGGAGGCGACATTTGGATTGTCGGCCGGGAGGGTGGGGAAGCGCACCAGCTCACAACGGGGACCGGTGCCGAGACCCGGCCGGTCTTTTCCCCGGACGGATCGGTCATCGCTTTTACCGGAGAGTATGACGGCAACCAGGATGTGTATGTGGTTTCGGCTGCCGGTGGAATGCCTCGGCGACTGACCTATCATCCTGGTCCGGACGAAGCCGTCGGCTGGACGCCGGACGGCAAAAAGGTTCTGTTCAACTCCGCACGCAACAGCTATTCCTACTTTCCTCAGCTCTTCACTGTGCCTGTCGAAGGAGGGTTTCCTTCTGCGATCCCTCTCCCCATGGCCGAAGTGGGTTCCTTTTCACCTGACGGGTCGCAGATCGCTTACGTCCCGACCATACAGTGGCAGAATGCCTGGAAGCGCTATCGCGGCGGGCAGACGAAACCTATCTGGATCGTGAGACTCGCCGATTCGGCCGTGGTTGCGAGAATCCCGCGTGACAATTCCAATGACTTCAATCCGATGTGGCTGGGCGACACGATCTACTTTCTCTCAGACCGGAATGGTCCGGTCACCCTGTTCGCCTACGATACCAAGGCAAAGCAGGTCAAACAGGTGGTTCCAAACAAGGGCCTGGACCTCAAGTCGGCCTCAGCCGGAGCCGGCGTGATCATATACGAACAGTTTGGTTCTCTACACCTGTTTGATCCGAAAAACGGGCGGGACGAGGAAGTTCACATTCGGGTCGCAGGCGACCTCGCAGGCGTGCGTCCGCATTTTCAGAAGATCGAGCCCAATCGCATACGGGCAGCGGCGATTTCTCCCACGGGTGCGAGAGCGGTCTTCGGCGTTCGAGGGGAGATCCTCTCTGTTCCTGCCGAGAAGGGCGATATCCGGAACCTCACAAAAACGACTGCGGTCGTCGAACGAGACCCGGCATGGTCTCCTGACGGCCAGGAGATTGCCTATTTCTCGGATGAATCCGGTGAATACGCGCTTCACATCCGCAACCAGAGCGGCTTAGGTGAGACGCGCAAGATCGACCTGGGAAATCCGACGTTTTATTACTCGCCGACCTGGTCGCCCGATTCGAAGAAAATCGCATATTCCGATAAACGGCTGAACATCTGGTATTTCGATCTTGATAAGAAGACGTCCGCTCGAATAGACACCGACATGTACACAGATCCTGCACAGGGTCCGACGTTGAGCTGGTCCCCCGATAGCCGCTGGCTGGCCTATACAAAGCAGCTCGTCAGCCATTTGCACGCCGTATTCATATATTCCCTGGACCAAGGGAAGAGCGCGCAGGTGACAGATGGGATGAGCGACGCCCTTTTCCCCCAGTTCGATAAGGACGGTAAATCCCTCTACTTCACGGCAAGCACCGACGTAGCGCTGTCGCAGGGGTGGCTTGACATGTCCAGCCTGAACCGTCCGGTCACTCGGAGCGTATACCTCGTGGTGCTCAAGAAGGATCTGCCTTCGCCACTCGCTCCGGAGAGCGATGAGGAGAAGCCGCAGGCTTCCAGCGAACAGGGGTCGAAGACGCCGGACAAGGACAAAGATGAAAAGGAAAAAACCAAGGATGCAAAACCCGTTAAGGTTGATATTGACTTCGACAATATAGGGCAGCGAATCCTGGCAATGCCGATCCCAGCCAGGAACTACACGGGACTGGCGGCGGGTAAGACAGGTGTGCTGTTCCTTGTGGAAGGCCCGGCGGTCTTCAATCCGGTCAATTTCGAAGGGGATGGCCCTTCTTTGGGCGTGCACAAGTTCGAGCTCAAAACGCGCAAAGCCGAAAAGATTCTTGATGGCGTCCAGTTCTTCGATATCGCCTTCAACGGAGAGAAGATGCTCTACCGCCAGAAACAGCAGTGGATCATCGGGCCCGCACAAAAACCCGGCGAAGGACCACCCAAGCCTGGCGAGGGCGGTCCCCTGAAGTTCGATACGATGGAGGTATTCGTGGATCCCCGCGCCGAGTGGCGGCACATGTACGATCAGGTATGGCGCGGCGAACGCGATTTTTTCTACGACCCCGGCCTTCACGGGCTGAATCTGGAGACAATCAAACGGAGATATCAACCTTTCCTTGAAGGGATCGCAAGCCGCGACGACTTGAATTATCTCTTCGAGGAGATGCTCGGAGAAATGACCGTCGGGCACATGTTTGTCGGAGGCGGTGACCGGCCCGAAGTAAAGAAAATCAAGGGCGGATTGCTTGGTGCGGACTACGCGCTCGAAAACGGGCGCTATCGAATCTCCAGGGTATACAACGGCGAAAACTGGAACCCCAAGGTCCGCGCACCCCTCACCCAGCGGGGCGTTAATGTTGTGGCCGGCGAGTATCTGCTG
>DASQID010000652.1:0-9104 GCA_035631775.1 Acidobacteriota bacterium | reverse complement strand
TTCGGCCTTTGCAGAGATGATGCTGGACTGGAAGGGTCGGTGCCCCGCCACCTCGGAAGGCTGGGTCTTTCCCAACCCCGAAACCGGTAAGCCGTACTGGCAGGATGGCATTTCGAAAGATCACATCCAGCCAGCGGCCATCAAAGCTGGGCTGGGCAAAAACATCGGCTGGCACACGTTTCGCCACACGTATCGGACCTGGCTGGACTCGACGGGCGCGTCAGTTTCCGTGCAGCGAGAGCTGATGCGTCACGCTTCGATTCAGACCACGATGAACGTGTACGGGCGGGCGACCATGTCAGAGGCCAAACGCCGGGCCAACAGCAAGGTTGTCAGGATGGCTTTAAAGCCCCTTATGGCAGGCAAGAACGAAGGTAAATCGGAGGTCTTTTCTGCTAATGCTCCCTTTTGCTCCCTCGCCCCGAGGAGCGCAATCAAGCTAAGCAGTTGAAAAGTTTGGTTGCGGGGGGCAGATTTGAACCGCCGACCTTTGGGTTATGTGATCTGATTCCTTTCGGTGAGAGTCGGACTGTACCTTCGTGGGGTGCTCGCCATCCAGTCTCTACGCCTTCCCCGATTCCGGGGCTTGGTTCAAGGTTATGCGCTAAACAGACCTCTTAAACAAGTGTCCAACTACCATGTGGATGGTTGTAGATGTCCGCGCAAGAAATAGCTGAAAAAGAGTTTTCAAAAAGTCCCGCTGGGTGTCGCCCAGCGGGATTTGTGTTCTCGTTATCGGCGGGGTGCGCGCCGGGGCGGAAATGGCAGAAATGTTGTCATATGCGGCGGCGGTGCTGCACCTTGGCAGCTAGGATACGACGAGCATGGGATATCCACGTCATCCATGAGGCGAAGGACCACGGGGACTTCGCCGGATAATGTAGGGCGCGGCCCACGCGCGGGAAGCCGGATAAGATCAATCAGCCAGAGGATCGGGACGAACCATGCGACCGCGTCGCGTTTGGCGTGGCCTTGGCCGAGGATTTTCCCTTCCTCATCTACATGGAAGCGCCGGACGGAGATCACCTTTGCAGAAATGGGGATGTCGGTATTCGGGAAGATGAGGCGGTCGAATTCGAGTTTGAGCCAGCCTTTACCCGCGATCCGACCGGGGTCCTTCGCATCGGAGAAGCGACCGGCAAGGTAGCTCCCTCGAGGAAAGGCGGAGCGGCCAAATTCCCGGGCGGAGCGCAGGTAGCAGAGGATCGGATCGCCGGGCGATGCGGTCTTGGAAGAAAGGGACGGCTCCTCCAGCGTGCATTGGATTAAGCGACCGGCGCGGAGCGTCAGGGTTTGGGCGTTAATGGTTGCTGCTGGGAATACCGTGGCGATCAACGTGAGCCACGCGAGGTGGCGCATCAGGGTGCCTCCTTGGGCAAGTGGCAGGTTGTTATGCTTGTTAAGCCTTCCATATGCCTATTTAAACTATATTATACCAATAAAGCCTTCTAATCACAGAAAAAAAGATTGTTTTGTAAAGGGACCTGTGCAAGACTCCGTGGCCGCAAGACATTCCAAATCCTGGGGAAGGCCTATGAGTGCTGTCCAGGCGACCCGGGCCCCGTTACAAATCGAGAAACTCACTGACGAGGAACTGCTCCAGCAGTTCGCCGAAACGCGTGAGGAGTTGTGCGCAACCGCGCTTTGGAAGCGGCTCGCCGACGGAAAACTCAAATGGATAGCGCGCAGCGGTTGTCCGCCATGGTATGACCAGGAGTGGATGATACGGGGCTGCTACACGCGAGCGTTCAAGCGTTTCTGCAGACACGTCCGCAAGTTCCAAGGAAAGCTCGAAACTCCGAGTTTCGGAGCGTATTTGAAAAGCATTTTGGTCAGCTCCGTTCGGGATGAGCGCCGCTTCATCAAAGGAACCGGTCATAAGATCATGGTGCAGTTTGGGCTGTTTGATGTGGTCGACGACACGGGGGTTATCAGGCGTACCGATCGTCAGGAGGAAATGGATTGGATGGAAGCGCTCGCGCGGGCTCGCGAGACCGATGAACGCGTCGTAGTCGCAGGAGCTGAAGACGAGATCGAGTCGCTTGAGGAAGGAAGCGAAAAGCCCGCGGAGGAGATACCGGACGATCCTGCAATGAGGGAGGCGCTCGGCGAGCTGCTACACCACATCGAGCCCGGGCCAGCTCCTGGGCCGAAAACGCCGGGTCGCCAGCGCAGGCAGTACGCGTCCCGCCGGGCTCTTCAACTGCTCGGCGCACTTGCCCAGCCGATACCGCGGCCCGATGCTGCAGTGATCCGGTGGGAGCGGAAGTACATCGTTCGCATCCTTCTCCTGCACCATCTGACGAACGAGGCAAAGGCTAATAGCAATGATGCGATTGTGAGGTTCTTTTTGCGTGAGTGGACCAAAGCATCCATCGCGATGCTTGTTTACGGAGAACCGCGGGACAGGACAGAGCGGGACAGGAATGAAAAAAGAGTCAGGGACACGCTGGTCCACGATTTGATATCCATGCGCGAAACGCTGCGGGACAAGTTCGGTGTTACCTCATTTAGCCAGGTTTGACGCCATGCACCTTGAAGAAGGCATTTTCCGGGCGTACGTAGAGGGTGCCGCCTCTGATCGTGAGCGGCAAGAAGTCAACGAACACCTCAAAAGCTGTGGCGATTGCAAGCAGTTCCTCGCTTTTGTGCAGGATTTCTCCGGCGCCGCAAAGGACATCGCGGAAAGCGAAATCGCCGCGGACGAGCCGCATCCGTCGACAACTGCGATTATCGATTACGAGGAAGGCAAGCTTGACGCTGAGACTTCGTTTCACCTTCGCGCGCATATGCTCTACTGCGATGACTGCGCTGAAACCTATTACCTTCTTAAGCGCATGCGGGCTCCGAGCCGGATGGAAGTCATTGTCGGCCTTTTGCGATCGGCGAAAGAATTCCTGCTTCAGCCGATTGATGTCAGCGGTATGGGCGAGTTCAGGCAGGCTCCTGTGGTGGTAGCCAGGGGAGAAGGTTCCCCGCAGCAGACGATCGAAGTGCGCCAGCGCGTGAGCGCGGCGGATGCCGCCGTGATCTTCTCCCTCGAACCGAATGCCGGGCGGCACGCCGGGGTCACGCTACGCGCCGCGCTCCAGCCTCCCCAGCCGTGGACAGCTACGTTACGGAATGCCAATGGGCAGGAACTCGTCTCGATTCCTTTGAAGGTCGAACTCCAGGTGCTTCACCGGGCCATGTCTCCGGACATCTACACCGTTCAGGTTCTCGCGGATCAAGGCCCCATTGCCGAATGCCGATTGGACATTCGGGTTTCCGATGAGACAGCACCTGCACACCGCGATCATTGAGCTCTCCGGCCGCGACACGATTTCGTACCAGTATATGTGTCGGGACGGTGATGCCTCGCCGCCGCTCGCAATGTTCCGCAAGGATTTTCTGCCTGAAGAGATTCGAGACTCGGCCTCTTCGCTCATGCAGGCCCTTCAATGCATCCGGCTCTCGCCGGACCGAGCGGACGAACTGAAGCTATGGGGCGGAAGGCTCTACGACGCGCTCATTCCTGAGGATCTCGGCGAATCCCTGCAATCTGAAGAGCCAGGAGACTCCGCCCTCAGTATCTATCTTGACCCCGCATTAGCCTGGATTCCATGGGAACTCCTCTGGGATGGAGACGAATTCCTATGCTGGCGATTTCAGATGGGGCGCCTCCTACAAAAATCCGGAAGCGAGCTGCGCGCGGCAAACGAGCGCTTGCGCGGGCGGCGCTCAGGACGCGGAGCGCTCATCGTTTTCGGAAGTACAAAAAATCTTGACGCAACCGGCGAGAAGTCAGCGGTCGAAGAAGAACTTCGCAAATCGTATGGCGCAACGAACGTTTGGTTCTATTCGGCGCATGGCGCTGTCGACATTCTGGACGAATTGAAAAAGGACTATGAAATCTGCCATTTCATAGGTCACGGCCAGTTTGACCGGGAGTTTCCGGAGAGGAGCGGTTGGTGCTTTGCGGACGGAAGCGTGCTCGATTGCCGCAGCATCGAACGCGTGTCTTCCAGAGCTTCGTTTCCGTATCTCGTATTTGCAAACTCATGCTATTCCGCCTGCCCCAATATAGCGGATGCACATGAGTACGTGACGAGCCTCTATCGCGCGTTCCTCAACCAAGGCGTTCCCCACTATATCGGGACGATTGTCCCCGTGCCGGATGCTCCGTCGAAGGTTTTTGCCCTTAACTTCTACAAGCTCCTCGCCGATGGCCTCTCGATCGGGGAGGCGCTCAGCCGAACCAGGCGGGCGTTCGCCGACTTGACCGATTTCGGCATCTGGTCCTCGTACGTCCACTACGGCGACCCAAGCTATCGACTGCTGGCGTCTAGAGAGGCGGGGACTGCCGCAGCGGCTAGCGAGGGGGAACACGGCCGGTGGGGAGCGACGCGGAATCAGACATCTTTTTCGGTCCTCGGGAGGCTCAGCAGCGGCGAAATCCACCGGATGCTGCAGTTGTACAAAAGCGCGATTGCAAGAAACCCGGCAGACGGCGAGGCATACTTCGCACTCGGACTCTCGTACTTGCAACTGCAGCTATATGACCTCTCGATCAAGAACTTCAAACAGACAATCGAACTTATGCCGGACTATGCGGATGGGTATTACTACTACGCCCTTTCCCTTGTCCGCGGGAGAAAGCCGAAACTCCTGTCTCTCACCGAAGTAAAGCGCATGGAGGAGTACCTGCGAACCGCCCAGCAACTCGATGGCGAGCAGTCGAAATACTTATATCTGCAAGCGATCCTCAAGCAGGACTACTACCTTGCCAATGGTCTCATCTGCAATCCTTTCCCGGAGGAACTTCTTTGTACGGCCGAGCACATGGATCACGATCCTTGGGAGGCCGAAAGGCTGTTACAGCATGTACAGGTGGAAGATTTTGAGTTGGTTTCGAGGGTACGCCGGAACGACGCAGCGCTGAAGCGCTAGAAATGAGAGGACCAGGTTCATGATTACAGACCGCACGCAAGTACGGAAGTATTTCAAGAAGTTCCCTGGTTGGGCTGTTTGGGTTCTCCTGCTTCTCGGATTGCCGAGTTTGCTCATCACGGTATCGACAATGGGTGGCAAACAGTCGGGATCGTTCACACTGTTTTCTTTGTTCTGGACGATCGTTTGGTGCGCGCTTGGCGGCTGGGCTCTCATATCCTATTATGAAAAACCCAGTGATGCCGACATGGACGTCTTGATTCAGCAGGATCTGAAGGGACTTGAAGAGCGAGCCATTACGAAGGCCGGTCTCGACCGATCAGAGCTCGTCTCAGAATCAGTCGCCGTCTATGGTCCGCGCTTCTGGAACATCGGAGGGGCAGAAGTTGGCATTAAGAGAGGTGATGATGGAATCGTACGCTTTATGCCGATTGGCGTAACGATCATCAACTTCACCGCACATCAACTTTCGGCGTATCAGTGCGCACTCGATCTGATGACTGGTAATCCTTTAAGCGAGAGCACAGACGAATATTTTTATAAAGATGTAGTTTCAGTTTCTACCCAGTCGGAAACTTTAACACTCGGAGGGATAGACTCGGCCGTCCTGTCCAAAGGACCGCTCGGAGCCCTGATGGTTGCGGGTAAGTTGCAACTTAATGAGGCGGAAACGTTCACATTGACTACATCGGGTGCTACGAAAATCAGCGTAGTTCTGCGCGATACCAGGCTCATACAACGTGCCGGCGGTGGCACTATACCAACAGATATTGCGGATAAAGCAGTTGCTACGGTCCGGAAGATGCTGCGAGAGAAAAAGATCGCGGCTGCATCGGCTTAGATGTTTAGGAGACCGGTCCGGAATTTAATAGCAGGAATTACGCCTGCTCTCCCGTCAGGATCCAATCTGTACTGCGTCCTGAGTATTTTTTTAGCTTCACCAGAATCTCCGGTGTCGGGACCGTCTTTCCCCGTTCATACTTCGACAGCTGCGTCTGGCTGATCCCGAGGATCTCCGCAAACTCCGTCTGCTTGAGCTCAAATCCGCGTATCTCCCTGACCCTGCGGCCTATAGCTCGCAGATCGAGCTTCCCCTCGTCTTTTTCTGGAGTTTTAGGCTTCAAAGTACTACCATATGCTAAATAGGACTATACCTGACACGACCAGGCCTTTTTTAAATACACCCGGCCTGGCATTTTGCGCAATTGCATAGGTCGGAACCCAAACGACCACACGTTTGAATTCAGGGGGAAAGGAGGCGGAGCGCCATGTACGACAATGAGCAGCTATATCTCAGGCCGGAAGTGGCCCGCGCTCTTGGGTATCGGGTACCCGATCCGCTGCCGACGCGTGTACCGCTGCCCCGGATCCATGCAGTGCAGCCGCGAGAGGAACCGGGGGTCTTATCTGTCCTCCTCGGGGTATTTGCTGCCGGATTCGTACTCATCGTTATCGTTGTCGGATTTTTTGCCGTAATCGGATATCTCGACCAGCAAACCACCGCGACTGTGCAACCGCCGCCGCGGACGGCCATGGCGGTGGCGCAAGAACAAAACCTGCCGCGACGGATTATCGAAAGGCGGTCGACGTCAACACCCGTCGAAATTCCTGATCCGAATGCTCCAACAGTCGTACCTCAATATGCAGTCTCGGTGCGCGTGCAGCAGGCCCAAGGGCCCCAGCAGGTTATTGAAGTACCTCAACTGCCCGCAACCGCAGACGCTGGAGCGGCTGAAGGACCTCTCTACACGGAAGAGACGGTACGGGGACCGCTTTCATGGCAATGGGTTTGCAGCACGCCTCAACCGGGAAGCTTTCGCTGCAGCCTGCGCGATCAAAACGGCAACTATCTCCAAACGTTCGCGTTCGACGGCAACGGACTCGCCCCGAGCTACACCTCTCCTGGCGCCCTGCGCCCCCAGTCTTGGGGATGCGAACGGACAGTCGACGAGAAGCTCTACTGCACCATCCAGGACGGCAGGGGAGCCATTCTGCAAGGCTGCATTTATGACGGAAAGACCCTCGGCTGCGGCACAGCGTCCTCGAACACTCCGGCAGAGGTATCCGACGAGGAACCCGTCGAACCGGAGTATTTGCCCACCGCTTACGACATCGGCTGCCTGAAAGGCCTGCCGTTCGGCTCGATTCTGGTCTATGAGCATATTCCCCGCTGGGCGGTTTACGGCAATGTCGACCGGATACCCGAAGGGACGTGCCTGCTGGTTGAGCGCGCGAATATCAATGGCTACAGGCGCGTGGTCTCGTTTGACGGCAGATACGCGGGGTATGCCCAGATCTGGGCATCAGCGGGAAATCCGCAGACACGAAAACCGATGCAGCCTGGCTACGAACAATTGATCGTCCGGCTTCGTCGGATTCCTTGAGTAGGCTCGTTTGGGTTCTGTAGAAGCCCCCGGCACCGCGCCGGGACAACAATTCAACTTCAACCGGAAAGGAGGTTCGGGCCGTGAGCCTTTTCCAGCGCAACACGGAAGCTGGCGCCGAGCGCCAGCCGGAAGTCCCCAGCGTTCGGATCCAGGGCGAGGATGCCATCATCCCTCGTCCTTCGGACGCCCCCTCCGGGGACGACCGCGTCAAGCTCTCCCCCAAGACCTGGGGCTGAGCTTGGAGGGCCGAGTGCACGATCCGGCCCTTGAGATGAAGCCCTCGCGGGGTGTACCGGTCGCGAGATACCAGCAACCACCAACCATGCAGGACGAAGCCGAGCATCTTCGTCCCGCATGCTTCTTGTTGAAATTCGAAAGGGAGTGATGCGACATGCTTGACGAACGACGATGGGCGATTGAACGCGAGATCATGCGCCGGCGCTTCCCCTGGATCCTGCCGTTCGAGACGGAAAGCGGATGCATCGGTTTCTTCGGACAACTCCGTGGCCCGAAAACGGGCGTGCGCTATGAGATCCTTATCAAGATCCCCGCAAATCTCTACCCGGAGACCGAGCCGCCGATTTATCTCGAGCCGAGGATCGGCGGAAACTGGCGCGCGGACAACGTGAACCGGAACCCCAACGGCAAACTCTGCTACGACCGCCCTGGTTTCGAAGCGTGGCATCCGGCGCGAGGAACGTTTGCTAACTGCGTCCTGGTCGCCGCCGATTACCTGAAGTCGCAAGGCGCATGAAGATTCATTTTCCAGGTCGGATTGCGCCGACATCCGCGTTTGTCATTCACAGGAGGGTCCACCAAATGAAAAAGACTTTGGCGCTGCAGGATGGCATCTACGGCGAGATCCTGCGGCACGCGCAACGGTTCAATAACCTTGAGTTCGCCGTGACCCTCTTCGGTGAAGTCAACGGAGAGCGCTTCGAAGTAAGCCATATCGCTGGTCCGGGTCAAAAGTCCGAACACGCGCACGGCAGATGCACGAACGACCATGCATACGAGTCGGACTTCTTCGCAGGGCTTCGGAAGAAGGTGCCCAGCATCCGGTACATCGGGGACCTGCACGCGCATCCGCCTTCCTACCCGCGGCTGTCCGGAACGGATTACCGGACGATCCGAGAAGTGCTCTTCGGGACTGACGATGCCGTCCACCCGGAGGAGTACGTAGCAGGCATCATCCTGCCTCTTCGGCGGATCGGGGAGCCTGGCATCGCCATTTTCCCCACGTTTTTTTCGAAAGCGAACCCTCGCGGTTCGGAAATGGAGCTTGAATATGTTCATGCCGGTGTTTGCACGAAACCCGATGGAGCACGGGAGATTTTCCTCGCTGGATATCGTCATGGTCGGGGCGGGGTCGATCGGGGGCGAGATTCTCGACATCCTCGTCCGAACTGGCGTCGGGTCTTTAACCGTCATTGACCCGGAGGACTTCGCCGCGGAGAACGTGGGCAGGCATGTGCTTACCGCCGCCTCTATTGGCAAGCAGAAGGTCGAGGAGCTGGCGCGCCATGCGCACGCGATCAATCCCGACTGCAAGGTGCGGTCGATCAAGGCGAAGTTTGACCCGGCGCTTCTGCCAACGCCTCCCGACCTCATCATCTCGACCGCGGACAGCTTTCAAGCGGCATCCCTGGTGAACGGCTATGCCCTGCGGCATAAGATTCCCGCGGTTTTCGGCGGGGTGTGGGGCGAGGCCTCGGTCGCTGAGATCATCTACGTGATTCCCGGCAAGACCCCGTGCTACGAATGCTACGCGGGTTTCCGGGGGCATGT
>DASQID010000651.1:0-5844 GCA_035631775.1 Acidobacteriota bacterium | reverse complement strand
ATGTTTTCCACGCCTATCCGGGCCAAAGTATGCAGACGCCCTTCAACAAGGCTGCGATTGCCGTCCTTGCCCGTTAGATGTGCAAGCGGCGTCAGCCCTTGCTCCGCGACAAACGACGCAAATGCTTCAGGAGGGAGCGACGGGTTGCCGCCCGGCAAGTCGGTGAGGCTGACGATCTTCACTCCGCGGACCTCCCGGGCAGCATCCCGCACGAACGATTCCGCTTCCGGAACCGTGTGGTCCCTCTCCAGGACTAGCTCCGCCGAGCAGAAGAATTCACCTGCCTGAATTGCGGATTTCAGATGGTTATCGTTCATTTGAATTACCTCGAGTCTTTGAGCCTCGGGGTGGTTGATAAAAAGCCACCGCCAAGACTCAAAGACTCAAATCCTCTCAGGACTCACCGGTGGTGCGATAGTTCCGTACCACTCAGTTGTTTCCATCCTCCTGCTTCCATTGTCCCTATGTCAACCGAAGCATCGCCTATCACAGTGAAGGCGAGTGCTCTAGTCGGTGAAAAGCGGAACCGCCGGGACAAGGCTTTACACCCGAATGGCGGCTTCAAACAAGTGAAAACCTGAAGAAGCTATCGGGACACGCCTGCCTGCGCATGGAAATGCCGCAGTTCTTACTAAAAGACAGGACGACTGGCGTGCGAGGCTACCCGTGATTCCGGGACTCGAACTGCCGGAGTGCTTCGTAAACCGCGATGGAAACCGCCGTCGCGAGATTCAGGCTGCGTACGTTGGCCGATAGCATGGGGATTCTGAGTGAGCGATCCCAATTGGCCCGCAACAGGGACTCCGGCAACCCGCGGGATTCCGGGCCGAAGACGAGACAATCTCCTGCTTCATATCGCACATCCGTGTAAGGCCGCTCCGCGCGTGCACTGAAGTAGAAGAGGCGGGATTGAGGCAGGGAAGCCATGAGTTCGTCCAGATTCTTCGCCGGGCGCAGATCGACGTGCGGCCAATAATCGAGGCCTGCCCGGCGGACGGATCTGTCGTCGATTCGGAATCCCGGCGTTCCGACCAGATAGAGCGGCAATCCATTTGCCGCGCACAGGCGGGCAATGTTGCCGGTGTTAGGATGTATCTCCGGCTTGACGAGCGCAACGAAGAGGAGACTCATCTCGGGCTCTCCCTGTCCAGAGGCGCAAGGGTTTGCTGGGCAGCGGGGCATCGACTGAGGCATTCGTGGAATTGCGTCCCCGGAGAAATCAGGCGGGAGCCTGCGCATCAGCCGCCGCAGCCTTGCGCACGGGCGCTAGCCTTTCGTCAATAGCCTTCTGAATGGCCGGCATCGCCTTCTCGGCCGCCTCGATACCGCGGTTTATCAACTCCTCAGCCCGGTAGTACTCGATCCATGTGAAGTCAGTGAGGTCCGGATTGATCAGGACATCCGCAGAGATTGCCTTGAAGTTTCCCAGCTCGTACTGGAGTATCTGCATCGAATTCATCACTATGTCGAACAGATTTGGGAGTTCCTGGCTCTCGCCAAGGTAGGAGAGCGGGTTGAGACGGTTCATGGTTCTGTAGGCACGGGACATGACGGTTTCGATGCCGCGCTTCAAGGGCGGTACCACGTTCACGGCAATGCAAAAGTCGGCTCCCATTTGCGTGACAATCTCGGCGGGAACCGGATCGCTGACCCCGCCGTCGACCAGCGCTCTCTCGTGCCACTTCAAAGGCGAAATGACCATCGGGACCGCCGAACTCGCGCGAAATGCATGATCCAGCCGGCCGTCTCCTATTGCCACTCGTTCCCCGCTCTCGATGTCTGTGGCAATCGTTCGGCAGGGCATAACGAGATCTTCGAAGGTTTTTTTATCCCCCAAGAGCGGTGAGAATAATTCGACAATGCGGTTCCCGGCGAGGATGCCGGGTTTAGTGATCGTAAAATCCATCGCTTTGAAGAAGTTGCGCTTTCGCCCGAGCTGGCGCGCCATCGATATCATCCCCTGCACGGAGACGCCGGCGGCATAGCCGACACCGATGATGGAACCCTGGCTGCATCCCGCCACGAGATCGATAGGAATGTTGTTCTGCTCGAGGACCTGCAACACCCCGAGGTGAGCGATCCCGAATGCTGCTCCACCGCCGAGGGCGATGCCGATGGACGACCTTAGAAGCTTGCGCGCCATTCTGTGGATCGGGAGAGCGGGCGCCGATTTCGGATTTCTCCGGATGTGCGCGACGGCTGAGGCCTGATCACTGGCAATAGACGAGTCCTTGGGAATCACAAAGGGTTCGCAACTGTTGATTGGAACGTGCCGGGTGTTCGTGTTGATCAGGTTGAGTACCCGGAACAGCTTGATGGGATGGCCGCCGTCGGCGGCAAGTCCCTGATCCGGTTGATCAACGATCTGGATAAACACATCCGAGAACTCCGGCACCGCAGCAATCAAGGCCGGCGCCTCCGCGCACAAGTCAAATACTATGAAAGAGAAGTAATCGCTGAGCTTGGAGATGAGATTCGACGCTTTCTCTCCATAACGCTCCTCGGGCAGATCCGCACGGGTCGCAATGCTGAGGAATGCCGGATCGGCAGACTTTGCCGTGAGCTTTTCGAGAATCGAGGCCGGCACCGAGTCTCCTTCGTCGGAAAGAAGCACGGCGATTTCGCCCTGCGGACCTTCTTCGCTGGGCCGAGCCTGGACAACGAGAGTGTTGGCACGCGTGATGTCCTTCAATACTCCGGCAAGAGCGGATGCGATGAGGCTCTTGCCCTTGAGCCCCGGCAGGCTCGCGACGCTTATAGTCATCGTCGCCCTGCCGCCGCTCTCACCTTTGGTCACGCTGGCGAGTCGTTTGCACAGAACGCGGGCAAAGTACTCGACGGCTTTCGGGTTCCTCAGGAAGAGACGCTCGAATGATTCCTTATCCAGCGCCAACAGCCGGGCCCGACGTGCAACGGTGACGGTGGCGGTGCGCTTCCCGCCCTGCAGCAGCGCCATCTCTCCAAAGAAATCTCTTTCCCGGAGGGTGCCGGTGCGGATCTTGCCCTCACTACCACCCCAGACTTCCAGCTCCCCGCTCAACACCACATAAAAGGTATTGCCCGGATCTCCTACTCGGCAAACCGTGTCTCCCTTGCCGAATGAGACCTCCACGAAGTGATCGTGCAACGCTTCGAGTTCTGCCTTGGAAAGGAAGCTGAAGATTGGAATCGTTGAGAGCAATTCCATCCACTGTGCCATTGGCATCTCCACTCAGACGTAAATAACCGGTCGACAGCCAC
The DNA here is from genome assembly GCA_035631775.1 of Acidobacteriota bacterium. Lineage (GTDB taxonomy): Bacteria > Acidobacteriota > UBA6911 > UBA6911 > UBA6911 > DASQID01. The sequence continues at coordinate 2,604 of DASQID010000651.1, read as the reverse complement.
TGGAAGGCTGGGCGCTCTATCCGGCAGTCAGTGTCGCGAGTGCCTAACGATATCTTTCCCTGGCAGCCAAATTCAATTGATTTCTAACACGCGGCGTTGATCGCGGGCGGCGTTGAAAATAACGGCTGGGAAGAACTCGACCAACGACTGCGGCAAAGGACGGATCACGTCAAGAATTCTGACCTTCAACTTCAGGAAAATGGTAAGATCTTCTGGCATTTTGCGCTCGGGATCGCGTCAACCTTCTGATGCGAGGGCGTTGAAAGCAAGTCCGGCCATTGTGCCACGAAACACTCCGCTTAGGGGTGTTTCACCCTCGGTGAAAAGCGCTCGAATGCGTCAGCCAATCGAGCCACAAGTATTACGAAACGGCAACGATAGCTTTCCTAAGCATGAGAATTCATTGGTTCTTAACTTGGGCCAGGCGACGCGGCGATCAGGGGAGATAATGTCAATGAGCTCCTGGTCGCTATGATAAGATCTTTAGGTAGGCGGGTCATGCGTTGTCGCCGCGCCTGTTTATCTCAAACTCAGTACGGGAGGAGCGATGCGCGAATTCACCAAATCAATCCTGTCTACACCATTAAGTGCGCTGCAGGATCTTACCGACAGTCTCATTTCATCCAATTCGGGGATGGGAGGAGCTCAGGAACAGATCAGTGATATGATCCAGGCGGTTCTTCAAGCCAGCGACGACATCCAGCGCGACTTTGTGGATATGGGATTTCGCCTATTCGGTCCCGAGAGCTGGACACCGAGCGGCCTCGCGCGGGCAACGGCCGATCTGAGCGCGCGCATGGCGGAGGGGATGCGTTATGCAGATCCTTCTAGCGAGGGAGTGGCAGCTTGGCGCGAGCTTGGCAACAAGGTCGAGATCTTTCGTCTGGTCAAGTACCTCAAGTCCAGAATACCCATTCCTGAAGGGCGCTTTGACCTGCATGAGTTCGTGGACAAGTGCTACCACCTCGGCGCATTCCCGGCTTTGTGGGCAATTGAGGGTCTCGGCCACGACTACGCACACAGTTTCCGCCCGTACACGGATAACACGCGTGGACTTCTGACCGATCCCAGCCTTGACAACCTCACGGCCCGAAGTTTTACGATGCTTCACGCCGGCATGGGTCTGGGCTTTGCGCAAGAACTTCTGGAGGGAGCGACCCAATCAACACCCGCTTCTGAAGTCCGCCAGAAACTTGAGCTCATCATCAGGCTCTGCAGGCAGAATTCGAGACCGGGATACGAAGGGGCTTCGATGGAGTCCCTCGGGCTGTTCACCCGGAACTGGCGTCGAAAGCTGATGAAAGTCGCAGACGAACAGCTGCTCGCCTTCGACGAAGATGCGGCAGCCTATTTCTGGCGAGGGGCCGGCAGGGCGCTGTTCTTCCAGCCCGTCAACTTCGTTCCCCTGTATGGCTCCATCGGCAATGCCATCCGCATGTCAAAGCAGGAATCGCCCCACGAGCTCGCCCGGCGCAACACGATGGCGGGCGTCGCCTGGGGCTTCACCGTGGTCAACATGGAACAGCCGGAGATCATGGAAGCCCTCTTGAGCCAGCACGGCGATGCACTCCTCGGACAGGACGCCTTCACCAACGGGGTTGTCTCGTCGATCATAATGCGTCAAGACACGACGCCGGATGCGCCGTTCATCAAGGACTTCATCGAGCACACCCCGGACACGTCGAAGCCGCAACTCGAAGAACACTGGGACACCATTGTGCGAAAACCCGCTGAGGAAGCGCTCCGCAAGTTTTATCCCGTGCTCCGCGACCATCACCGCCTCGGCGAGGTTTTCCGTTACCAGTCTCTCTCCAGGCTAGTCGAAAGCCTGGCCGGTTAGTCAAAAGCTTCTCCGGCGGCTGAAGAGTATCTTACTGATTCTGCGAGGTATAGCGCTAGATTCGTCTTCCAGCTACAACCAACAAATCCAGAAACTCGTGCGCCTCGCCGCCCTTCGTTCTATAGCCGGCAGAATCTCAGAGCGTGCCAATGTCCCCCCGGACCCCTGGCGCGGGCTGCCGGGTGTGCTGGAAGCTCTGCAAGGTGTGCAGCAGAGAGCCGAAGCCATCGTGAACCTCACGATGCAGCCCCATTGAAACCTTCAGTTCGCGTCTTAGCGGTGGCATTTTAAAAAAGCCACCGCTAGGTCGCGAAGATGCAAAAGGCGCTATCCTGCATTCTCACGAATTTTCGCAGCGAATCGCCTGTGCGCTATTTGCATGTGGGTCCGCGCTATCCCATCTCGACAACGACTTTGTGGCTCTGATGATCACCGGTCGGGCGCAGCAGCCGGTCCGGAACTTCCCTGCCATCCATCCGGACGCGTCGCACGCCTTTCATCACACCCTGCGGGTTCTGCACTTCGATGTCGAAAGTCTCACCTCTGTAAATCCTGGAAATTCTGAAGCCCCTCCAATCTGCCGGGATGCATGGCTCCACGATCAGTCCGTCATGTTCCGCCCTTACGCCCAAAATGTACTGTGTGGCCGCAACGTAATTCCAGGATGCGGTGCCTGTCAGCCAGGAGTTCTTGGCCTCCCCATGCCGCACGGCGTCGCGCCCTCCCACCATCTGCGAATAGCAGTAAGGTTCCGTCCGATGAAT
>DASQID010000650.1:0-8605 GCA_035631775.1 Acidobacteriota bacterium | reverse complement strand
CGATTTGGCAGCTGCGTCCCAAAACCAGCGAACGAATTGAAGTTTGTCGATTGGGTGACAGCCAGCGGCAGGCCGGATTGCAGGCTGAGAATTCCCGCCAGCTCCCAACCACAAAGCAACCACTCTGTGATTCTACCCGGGTGGAACCTTTGATTTGGACCGAAGGGCAGGTTATAGGTGGTGCTAAAGACAATATTCTGCGGTATGTCACCGTTCGACAAGTCGCGTTCGAGCTTCCTGTTGAAGCTGTCGGCCACAGGGAAATTCGCGACGGGGCCCGTGAAGATCGTGGCATCGAACACGGAGGACGCTTCGTCGATCAGTTTCGAAAATGTGTAGCTTGCCAGGAACGAAACGCCGCTGCCAAAACGTTTTTCCAGCCGCGCCTGCAACGAATGGTAATTGGTGTTTCCGACGTTGTTCCGGAAAAAGCTCACGGTCGTGAAACGCGGATATGGTTTGATGAGCTGCGCCCGGGAGATCGTCGGGTCACCCAGCGAAGAAGAGCGGGGAATCTCACCGAAGTAAGGATTTGGTACTTTCTTCAACAATGGGAGACCGGCCGAAAGCTGCTGCACGGTAAGTTGATTGACGTTGGTGTCGGGTATGCCCACATGAGTGATCTTGGATCCCGTGTAACCGATCTCAAACGACAGGTTCCGGGCGAGTTCCCGTTGAAAGAACAGGTTCCACTGCTGCGCATAACCGGAACCTAGCGAGCGGTCCACCGTGAAGACGCCTTGTCCCAGACCTGCATCGGGCGTAAGCGGGATCGGCGTCACAGTCGGACCCGAGGCAAGGACGAACGCCGGGTTGATGCTGTCCAGAGTCCGTTCGGAAACCGACTGCAGGAACGGGAACTGAGGGTTTATGAACGGCGTAGTGATTCCAGCCTGCTCGATCCATATCAGGGAGTAAGCAGAGCGGAGGACGGTCTTATCCGAGGCGCGATACGCCAGCCCCAGACGCGGTCCGAAATCCGGCCAATGCAGTTCGCGGCCGGAGCGTGGGAATCCGTTCTGGCCAAGGTAATCGAGTTTTTGCGTCCGCAGATTAAAGATCGCGCCCTGGTTGTCCACCTCGGTGGAAGGGAAATTGAGCGTCCATCGCAGACCGGCGTTGAGTGTGAGCCTGTTGTTCACCTTCCAGTCGTCTTGGGCGTAATACTCCTGGATGTGTGCTCGCGGACGGATCACCTTTTCCTGCAAATCGATCGAGAAAGTCTGCACCTGACCGAGAAGGAAACTCGCGAGAGGGAAGCCCGTTCCGGTGGTTCCGGGCAAATCGGTGAAGAGGTTGCTGAATTGAAAAAGGCCGGTCGGAGAAGGCGGCTGCACTATATCCAGGCGCTCCCATCTGAAGTCCAGCCCTGCTTTGAGTGAATGACGGCCGCTCTGCTTGAAGAGCTGGTAGATGAGTTCCATGACATCGGTGCGAAAGTTCGAGTCGGTGTTTGCCGATGGCCCGAGCTGCTGGAAGCCGCTGATCACAAACGTGGGCAGTTCGTTGCTGAAGCCGCCGTTTGGGGGAATGCCCGGGAGTCCCAGCGCCTCGGAGGGCGCGGCTTTCAGGAGTAATGCAGCGCGGTCGATCGAGCGACGCGTGTAGCCGAAGCGAAGCTCATTCGTCAGCGTTGCACTGAACGAGTGGAGGTAGCTCGCCGCCACTGAATGCCCCGTAGTGACGGTGTCCGCGATGGCTCCATTAGTGATATTGCCACTTCCGTCGGGCAGCGGAGTGACAGGAGTCATGTGATCGCGCGCGTACGAATATCGTCCGGAAATCTGATCCTTGTCGGAAAAACGATGGTCAATGCGGCCGTCAAATTGGTCCTGAGCATCGCCTTCGCTGCCGACGCGAGTGTAGTTGTTGGCGGTGCCGGGCGAAGTCGGATCGGGGTAGCGATCGAGCAACTGTTTCGTTACTGGATCGATCCGACCGGCCGGTATGATGTTATTCTGAAATTGCTGGCGGGTGAAGCCTCCATCAGGTAAAGAGACTGCTGTAGCCGGATCATAGATCTTTGGGGCGCTCTTGCCGACCGGCTCCGTGAATATTCCCTGGCGCTGCAGCAAAGTCGGGACCGTCGAAATACGAATCCGGCCGATTTCCTGTCTGGTACCCTGATAATCCGCAAAGAAGAAAGTCCGGTTCCGGACGATCGGCCCGCCGATGACTCCGCCGAATTGGTTGCGGCGAAATCGTGGATTCGACGAATTCGGTGGGGCAAAAAGGTTGCGCGCATTGAGTGCCTCGTTTCGGAAGAACTCAAACGCCGATCCGTGAAACTGGTTGGTGCCGGATTTCGTGCTCAGGTTTACCACCCCACCGTTGAAGCGCCCGAATTCCGCCGAAGGGCTGTTGGTTTCAACCTTGAATTCCTGGATGGCATCGATGATCGGGTAGAACGCCACGGTCCCGGGTTCCGGCTGTAGCGCGGAAATCCCATCGTAGAGATACTCGTTGGTCCTGGGCCGTCCGCCATTGATGCGAGGGAAGAATGATCCGGGAGGCAACGCTACGCCTGAGGCCAGCCCGACAAGGGACACGAATGTCCGGCCGTTGAGCGGAAGATCCACGATTTTGCGGTTACTGATCACTTGGCCGAGGCTCCCGGTCTCCGTTCGCATGAGCGGGGCATCGGAATTTACTGTGACAGTTTCGCTGAGGTCGCCGACCACAAGGCTTACATCCAGGAGGATCTTGTCGCCTGTTGCTATGCGGATCCCATCCTGCACGAAGCGTTTGAAACCGTTTCTCTCTGCCGTGAGTCTGTAGAGACCCCGCTTGAGATTGGGGACCGTGAAGAATCCGCTCGCGCCCGTTTGCGCCGCGTATCCCTGATCGGTTTGAATTTCGACCACCCTGATTTGAGCATCAGGAACAGAAGATCCGGCCGGATCACGAACCTCGCCGTTGATCGCTCCCCTTGCGGCCTGTGGCAGAGCGATCTTATTTGGCAGAAAACACCAGCTCGAAAGGAACAAGATGACAAGCAATCGTCGTGCAGGTCTGGACATCCATTTCAAGGCTCACACTCCTTCTTTGATCCCATTGGCGATGCCGCAACACGCGGCGCAACGCCCTCGAATAAGCCTGTCAGAAACCTGGGGGGAGAGGAGTGCGCTATCCACCCGAGTTGACGCTTTTAAAGCACCGCGTTATTTATCAATGACAATGTGATAACATGACAAGATCATTCAGTCAAAGGGAAGAATTACCCATGCAAGTACAAAACAGGTTGGCTCAAATCCGGAATCAGCGAGGACTGTCAGCGATTGCCCTGGCGGAAAAGATCGGGGTGAAAAGACAGACCATTTATGCCATCGAGGCCCAGAAATACACGCCCAATACGCTGCTTGCGCTTCGTCTGGCTCAGGTTTTGGATGTGGCCGTCGAGGAGCTGTTTTCAGTCAGCACGGGATCGGAGGCATCGGATAAACCGACGCCGGTCCATCTATTGGCAAATGAGGCATCCGTCGGCCAGCCTGACAGGCTGGTCCGCCTGTGCCAGGTTGGAAGCCGCATGATTGGGGTACCCTCCGCTCCAGTTTCGGGGGAGTTGCCTGCAGCAGATGCTGTTGTAGTGGGTTCAGATGCAAGAGGAAGAACTCTCGTTCGCGCGTTTCAAGTCATGGAAAACGAGGGCAACCGGTTGATCGTCGCGGGCTGCGATCCGGCAATGCCCGTGCTGGCACGTCATATGTTCAGGCACGGCAATATCGAGCTCATACCGGTGGGATGCTCCAGTCTCCAGGCACTCAAATGGCTCAAGGACCAAAGGATTCACGTGGCAGGCACGCACCTCTGCGACGAATCGTCGAGCCGTTCGAACAGGCGCGCAATTGAGAGGTTTTTTCCAAAGGGAGGATTTCGAATCGTGACATTTGCCTCCTGGGAAGAAGGACTGGTTGTCGCCAGGACAAATCCGAAGGGTATCTCCGGCCTCTCGGACTTGACGCGCAATGATGTGACCTTAATCAACCGCGAAGTCGGCGCGGGCGCCCGCCGCCTGCTGGACCGGTCCCTGAAAAAAGAAGGGATATCCCCAATGAATATTCGTGGGTACGAACTTATCGCCGGGGGACACGTTCTGGCCGCCTGGCACGTGCATACATCAAAAGCGGATTGCTGCATCGCCACACGGGCGGCAGCACGGGTGTTCAGCTTGGATTTCATCCCGCTGGTCAGCGAACGTTACGATCTGGTCATTCCCGATCGTCACTGGGAATTGCCGGCCGTCCAGGTCATGCTTGACTCACTCAACAGGGCATCCTTGAAGAAAGAACTAGAGGTTTTGGGAGGCTACGACACGAGCGAGACCGGGAATATGGTGAACTGACCTTGAGGCATGTGTACCTGCTATCGGTACCAGTGCTGTGAATGCAGCTACCTACCTAAGCGTGCTCCTGAAATAATGGCAGAGGAGAACGTCGAACGCATCCGGGCAAGACTCTTTGAATATGGCGGTGCGGTGCGCGGCTTATTGAAGAGGCAACCGGTCGGCTTGAGGACAAGGGCTGAACAGGAATCAATCAACCCTGGATGGACTGTGAATCCGGCGCCAATCGTCGGCGCCTGCGAGTGAGCGGCTCTCAGCCATGCAGGAAATTCTATCACGGCCCGCCCGGCCGGTCATTCGCCACTGCCGATGGCTTGGATACCGCAGTTTCCCAAGGACTGCACCAATCCTCCGCGCATCGTCGGCGGGAGGAAAGCTGAACCCGGCTCAAGATGATCGTCGGATGAACTTCTGAGGCCTAAACTTGCCCAATATACTGGAGGGTAATAAGCTTCTCAGGACCGATCATTGAACTGTTAGACACAACGCCCCGGCGCGGAGCCGGAGCCTTTCCGCAGCTCGATGAGGGTGAGACCATGCGAGAGTTTCTGTGGAAGGTTCCCAGCAGGTACTCCAGGTGGACTGCATTTGTGCTCAGCCTCGTGATTCTGAGCCTGATTGGCGTCGGAGACTACCTGACCGGAACCGAAATCGATTTCACGCTCTTTTATCTTATACCAGTAGTTTTTCTCACCTGGAAGTTTCACATCCGAGTAGGCACGATGACGTCGATACTTTGCGCTCTGGTCTGGGCGCTCGTGGATCACTTCGGCAGGACTGATTTGCACTTGGTGCCTGCCCTCTGGAACATCACAATTAAGTTCGGCGTCTTTGTGATTTTTGCTTATGCTCTCTCGCTCCTTCACGATAGGACGACTGAAGAGCGGCGTCTGAACAGCGAACTGCGAGCAGCGCTCCTAGAGGTGAAGAGGCTTAGCGGCCTTCTTCCAATCTGTGCTTGGTGCAGGAAAATACGCGATGAGAGAGACACCTGGGTTTCGCTCGAAAGCTATGTCGTCAATCACTCGGAAGCCGATTTCACGCATGGCATTTGTCCCGATTGCGCTGCAAAAGTCAAACAGGGAGCCTAGTAGGAGCGGGTAGATCGGGGACATCCCCATATTAAACGTGTCGCTTCCAGGTGCCCGTGTCGAGAATGTCCGCCATTTGCGTAAGAGCGAAGTCGCACTCCTCTTCGCGGTTATAAAAATGCGGCGACAGGCGCACGCCGGCTTTCGGACGATAGTCGACTAGAATGTCGCGGGTGAGCAGCTCGCGACAGACCTCGGCGGCGTGTGGGCACTCGACCGAAACCGTGCCCGCGCGCTCTGCGGGATCCTCGGGCGTGTTGACGCGCCAGCCTCGTGCTTTCGCTCGATCGATCAGCCGTGTAGTCATCCGCAGCGATTTTGCTCTGATTGCCGGGACTCCGATCTGATTAATAATCTCCAGCCCCGGCCGACAGGCATACAGCGCGGGGATGTGCGTCGTCCCATTCAGGAAGCGATAGGAATCCTCCCTGGGATCGACCGCGCCGGTCTCGAAGTCAAACGGGCGACGGTGCGCCATCCAGCCGGTCAATGCCGGGCGCATCCTCGCGCGCAGATCTTCGCGCACATAAAGATAGGCAACGCCGGGTCCCCCGCACAGCCACTTCAGGACTCCACCAACGGCAAAATCGACGCCCAGAGCGCGAACGTCGACTGGAATCGTTCCCACGGCTTGAAAGACGTCGAGGATTACGTGGGCGCCCACTCGATGCGCACGATCGATGACTGCCTTCGTGTTCACGATACAGGAACTGCGGAAGAGGACCTGCGAAATCGGCACAAGCAGGGTCGTCTCGTCGATTGCGGCGAGCAAAGCGTCCAGATCGATGCGGATGCCGTCCGGCGCGGGAATGACCTCAACACGCGCCCCTAGCCGCCTCTGCTCGTGATAGAAATACTGGATTGATGGGAACTCCAGCTCGACAAGCACGACCTTGTTGCGCGGCCCGCGGAAGTCAAAACAGGAGGAGATGATTGCCTGAGTCTGTGTGACGTTCTGATGCAGAGAGATTTCCCCAGGGCCGGCTCCGATCAGCGGCGCAATGCGGTCGCCCAGGCCAACCGCCATTTCCCACCAACCCTCTTCCCAGGCGCGCACGCCACGCTCGGCCCATGCGTCCGCGTACGCCCGCAGGCTGTCGTAGACCCCCCGAGGCATCGCTCCGAGTGAATTGCTGATCATGTAGGTCGTTCGGTCGAGTATTGGAAACTCGCCGCGCCATTTCAGCAGATCATCCATCGCGTCCTTTCTCCGCTGAAGCCGGAGCGCGCATCTTACCCCAGAGTAAGTAACCGAGTGTCACGATCCCCAGCCACGGTACGCCTGCCAGCAGTGTCACGCGGAACCCCGGCACCCACCAGGTTGAGACCAACACAGCCAATACTCCTGCGGCGCCCGCAATGGAAGCCCATGGACCTGGCGGGCCTATGCGCAAATAAGCCTTTCCTGTTTCAGCGTGGAAGCGGCGAAATGAAAGGTGCGTGATCAGAGTCATCATCCATGCGAACAATGCTCCGAAGGTGCTGAGCCCTACCATGAAAACGAACAGGGAGTCCTTGAAATGACGCGACAACACAAGCGCCGCGATCATCCCTCCGGTCGAAGCGACAACCGCAGGCATCGGCATCCCTTTGGCGTTGAGTCGGCCCAATCCGGCTGGTACGTATCGGCCGCGGGCCAGGGAAAATGCCAGCCGTCCGGCAAAGTACAGGTTGGCCATTGCGCTCGACAGCGCTGCCGTCAGCACCACGAAGTTCATGATGTGACTGGCGGCCGGTATGCCGACAGACTGAAGCACGAGGACGAACGGGCTTTCACGGAGCCCGATATAGGTCCACGGTACGATTCCGACAATGATCGTGATCCCAGCAATGTACCATAATGCCAAGACAAGCAGTGTCCGCCTCATCGCCCGCGGAACAGCAGTTTTCGGATCAGCCGCTTCTCCGGCAGTGCTCCCGACGACTTCAATGCCGAAAAAACTGAACAGTCCCAGAACGATCGCGAGCCCGACCCCTGTCCAACCCTTCGGGAAAAATCCTCCCTGCGCCGTATAATTGCCGGCGCCGATTCCGGGAACTCCGATTCCGAATAGCAGTGTCGTGCCGAGCACCAGAAAAGCAGCAACAATCAAAACCTTGATCAGCGACAGCCAATATTCGAACTTTCCGAAACTTCCCACGCTCACCGTGTTGAGATAGAGAATCACCAGTGAAAATGCGGCAATCCATACCCAGGGGGGCACTGCCGGAAACCAGAATGTGCAGTAGATCGACGCGGCCACAACTTCGCTCCCCACAACCACCATCATGCACAGCCAATATGTCAGGCGTATCGCGAATCCGGCCCAGGGATGCAGATACATCTCGGCATACAGGCCAAACGATCCCGCAGAGGGATGTGCCGCGGCCATCTCCGCCAGAGCCCACGTCATTGTCAAGGCGATGCAGGCGGCGGCGGCAAAGCTGAGAATCACCGCCGGCCCTGCAAGCTGCACGGCAATCGCGCTGCCAAGAAAAAGCCCCGTTCCAATGCTGCTGCCAAGCCCGATCATGGTGAGCTGCCACGGCGATAGATCCCGGTGCAGGCCGCCCTCGCGATCCGGCAGGGCCTCACGGTCCGTTATGGCTGTCTCCGGCTCAGGCGGGACACCGGACTGGTTCATTGCGCTAAATCCTTCCTGAGTGCTCTTATCCCTGAGCCTTGTCGGAATGGCACTCGTTTGACGACGAGGTCGTTGAGGCAAATATCACCTCTACGGCGTCCTCGCGTGCGGAGGTAGCCGAGCTGCGATCTGTCTGGCGCCGATTTCCGATAACTGTAGCCGTGGAGACGGGGCCCGTCAATTGTGCCGGACATCCCGGACGATCGCAGTGCCTCCTAGAGGAAGCCGGGAGTGGCAATGATCCAATATCCAATAGACATCGCGATCGCTTCGCGTGATGCGGTGATGTGATAGCCGGAAATGGAGGACGAGCATACATCCATGTACTAGAAACCCGCAATTCCGTGTCCTCTTGGCAAGGAATTACTTAGTTTCTGTCGCGAAACTCGATGAATCGCCCATCAGCGCGGGCCCCGGAGGGGCCCAAGCAAGTAGCCGGGGGCGCAAGCCCCCGGATAGGATATTGCATAATATCGAGCCCCGGCAGGGGCGAAAGGCCTTTGTACGCCATGTGTTATCTGTCGCCCCTTCAGGGCTCTGATCTTTCT
>DASQID010000649.1:0-13425 GCA_035631775.1 Acidobacteriota bacterium | reverse complement strand
CCCGCATCGAGTTCGCTGATCGGCGACCTCTATCAGCCGCATGCCCGCGCCCGCGCAATGTCGGTTTTCATGGTCGGGTTGCCGCTGGGTGTGGCGCTCAGCTATGCCGTGGGCGGGATGGTTGCTCAGCATTACGGGTGGCGGCCGGCTTTCTTTGTCGCGGGTGTTCCGGGTCTAGTCCTCGGCGTGCTGTGTCTTTTCATGCGCGAGCCCCAGAGGGGAGGGGCAGAAATTTTGGGGGTGGGAGCCGCGCGGCGGCCCGGTTCTCCCTACCTTCTCGTCCTGGCGATTCCAACCATGGGATGGATCATAATTTCCGGAGCCTTGCACAACTTCAACCTGTACGCGCTCAGTTTTTTTCTGCCGGCCTTCCTCATTCGCTACCATCGGGTGAGCGTGGAGGCAGCCGGGTTCATTTCGGCTGTCGTAATCGGCACGGTGGGCGCGGCTGGGATGCTGCTGGGCGGGTGGCTGGGAGACCTGTGGGCACGGCGCCGCCCTGACGGCCGCATGCTCCTGGCTTGCATTACCCTGCTGGCCAGTGCTCCGGCGGTTTATGTGGCCATCAGCCGCCAACCGGGGGCACTGGCCTCATTCATGGTGTTTCAGGCACTGGCGTCTCTGTTGATGTATGTCTATTACGCAAACGTCTATTCAACGATCCACGATGTCGTGGAGCCTGTGTTGCGCGGCACGGCCATGGCGCTCTATTTCCTCGCCATGTACACACTGGGGGCGTCGCTTGGACCGCTGGGGACGGGCTGGCTGAGCGACCGGCTGGCCCGCAAGGCCGCGCTCGGAGCAGGTTATCCGCTAGCCCATGGCACGATGGTTCCGGATCAATTCAGGGCCATCGGACTGCAACAGGCGATGTATGTCATCCCGGCAATCTGCGTTCTTCTAGCGCTGGTCCTCTTTGCCGGGGCCGTTACGGTGCGAAAGGATGTTGAGCGCCTGCGGGACTGGATGCGTCACGTCAGCGGAAAATGCCACCCCTAACGCGACAAGGATACAACACCTGTTTTGACACCTTTGCGTCTTTGCGGTGGCTTTTCAAAAAGCCACCGCCAAAACGCGAAGACGCGAAGGAACGCCAAACTGCTTTGGTTGCGTTTAGGAGGCCGGCCAAGTTGATGAGTCAGCTACCACCCGCAGAGCGGGTGACGAGGCCCCCCGGAGGCCGGTGGGGGGCAAGCCAGTAGCCTCGGGCAAGCGCAGCGCTTGCCCGGGGCTGTTGGCTGGGCGCCCTTCCAGGGCGCGGGCTTACTGTTATGGTTGATCCCTGCATTTCCATTTCTCATCTTGCCCAACCAAGGCCGGAACGGCAAAGCCCTTTCGAGTCTCACCGCCAGAGGTGGTGGTTTACCTTAATCGAATTATTCGGCTAAGACTCGAAGACTCAAAGGAAGTACACAGACATCCTTTGAGTCTTGGAGTCTTTGAGGTGGCTCTTGAGTGTCAGCGGATCTGGACGAGTTCGGCTTCCTTCTGTTCCTTCTTGCCGAGGACCATCTCGTCGAAGAGGCGGCGCATCATCAGCTCCTCTTCGTGCGCGGTCTGAGGGCCGTCACCCTTCTGCCGGACGCGAGCCGCAGCGACCGGATCCACGACGAGGTTGTGGTCATAGCTGTCGAGTTCGAGCGGCTTGTGGTTGGCATAGACCGCGTGGCGGCCGTGCTCCTTGTACCACTTCGCGACCGTCGCGTTCATGTGCATTTTTTCGATGATGTTCCTCCAGCCCACGCCGGTATTGTAGGCGCAGAAGGAGATCTCCCCTTCCTGAGTGCCGTAGGGGATGATGCACATCTCGGTGCGGCGGAAATCGTAGTTGAAGAGGTCCTGGAACCACATGCCTGCCACGAAAAGGAAGTTCCAGGGATCTTTCCTGCGTTCGACTCCCTTGCCGTAGTTCCGGCCGGTGGCCCCCATGGTCTTGTCGAACTTCTTGAGGATGTCGAACAGGCTCATGGTGGAGGGCGAATTGAACGGCTGGTAATTCTTCAACAGGGCAAGCGCCATCATGAAGTTCGAAAATCTCTTGCCACGGGCGGCATCGGTGACCTTCTGCGTGTCCTTGACCAGGCTGGGGATGTCGATGAACTCGGAGACCATGGCCTTTTCCTTGGTCTCCTTGTTGATCATGAAGGCGGTTCCCACCCCGCAGTTGGGATGGCAGCCGCAGCTCATCTGGCCCCAATCGGCCTGCGGGCCGTGGACCAGGTCGGCAAAGTCGGAGAACACGCTCATCAACGAAATCGGAAACCAGTCGCGCGTCGGCTCAGACACGCCCATCTGCTTCTTCACGTCCAGGGCCATGTGCGAAAGCGTGTAGCGCTGGCGCATGCGCCTGTCATCCGTGACCTCCTCGTCGCGGCCGGTGAACGAAACCGGCTGGAAGGAGATGAAGGAGATCTTCTTCGGATTGTCCATCGCGAACTCGATGATCGGTCCTACCTGGTCGTTGTTCACGCCATTCACCAGGGTGGTGACCAGGACGATGTCTACGCCGGCGTCATGCAGATTGTTGATCGCGCGCAGCTTTACGTCGAACAGGTTGCCGATCTTGCGGTGGGAGTTCGCATCGTTCCCGATGCCGTCGAACTGCAGATAGACATAGCGGAGGCCGGCCTCGTAGGCGCGCCGGGCGGCGATTGGGTCCTTGGCAAACACGATGCCGTTTGTGGCGGCCTGGACACTGTTGAACCCTACTTTCCTCGAGTAGGCAATGGCGTCGTAAAAGTAAGGAGAGAGCGTCGGTTCACCTCCGGAGAACTGAACGGACATCTGCCGGCGGGGTTTGAGGGAGACCGCGTTGTCCAGAATTTCCTTGATTTCTTCCCAGCTCAGCTCGTGGACGAAGCCCACCTGATTCGCGTCCATGAAGCAGGGGTCGCACATCATGTTGCAGCGGTTGGTCAGATCGACCGTGAGCACCGCACCCCGGCCGTACTTGATGGTGCTGGAGCCGTGATTGTGCAGCGCAGTGTCGTTGTGGGCATCGATGTCGCGCCCGGGATAAACGGATTCGACGTGCTCCAGGAATTTCTTGTCCAGGGCCATGATATCCTCGAACCTGCCGTGCTTCGGGCAGTCTTTGACCATCCAGATCTGTCCGTCGCGTTCGAGAATGGTGGCCTTGATTTCACCGACTTTTTCCTTGATCAGGATCCGATAATCTTCTTCTCCATCGAGAATTTTCTTGCGAGCCTCGATGACGCAGCGCGGACAGAGCGAATCCGTGGTGCGCGGCCAGCCTAAAGGCGGCTTGGATTTTTGCCAAGACTTTTGCAGAGGTTTGTCAGACCATTTCGGTGTGAAGGAGGGGTTCGGCCTGTACTTATTGAAGAACTGAATGACGTCAAACGTGGTTCCCGCAGCCACGGTGAAAGCCTTCTCCACGTATTTGATCGGTCTATGCATACTCGATTTTCTCTCCTTGGCAGTGGCTGGCGCTGAGACCAGGTCAGCACCCAACACAACGACCTACAATCTACGACCGTGATTTGGAAGACGTTCCAGGTAACGTCTTACCATCGATACGTCCACCCAAGATACACACCCAAACCTATCGCCAAACATGTGCCAACACGTTTGTCCGACAGGCTTTGACTGCGGAATATAGCATGAACTTCCGGAATTGGTGCAAAAAAATACGATACAGATTTATTTAACTTTTACGTGAACGTCAAATGAGGCTGCCACGAATTACACGAATTTCACGAAATTAAGCTGAGCTTAGGGCTCGCTCAAGAATAACTTCACATTCTGCTGCAGGCCCCCAGGCGCGGCGGTGCTCGCGCCAGAATGTGAATTTATTCTTGAGCGATCCCTTAGTTTGGTTTCTGTCGCGAAACTCGATGAATCGCCCATCAGGTCGGGCCCCGGAGGGGCCCAAGCAATTAGCCGGGGGCGCAAGCCCCCGGATAGGATATTGCATAATATCGAGCCCGGCAGGGGCGAAAGGCCTTTGTATGCCATGTTTTATCTGTCGCCCCTTCAGGGCTCTGATCTTTCTTGACAATCCCAACCCCGGGCTGCGCTTCGCTTGCCCGGGGCTATTGGCCGGCGCCCCTCCGGGGCGCTTTCCGCATGGCCAAGGAGTTTCGCGAGGGAAACTAGTTCAGAGTGAGTCCTGCTTGAGACCTGGGGGGCTTGCTTTGTGGCATGGTGCCGAAGGGGGGACTCGAACCCCCACGAGCTTAAGCCCACTAGACCCTGAACCTAGCGCGTCTGCCAGTTCCGCCACTTCGGCACGATGAGGATGTTATCTTAGGGTGCGCACGTCACCATGTCAAGCCAAGGGACTCCCTCTCAGCAGTTTCGGAACTCTATGATAATCGGTGCTCCAGAACCTGCGAGTGACGCCGATGGGCGCAGGCCTATCGGCTTGTCTGGCAGAGAGGGGTATTTTCGAGGGCGTTTTTGAGAGCTGCACCGATGCCAATCCCTAAGCAGCTGCAGGGACTCGCTCAGTGGGGGGAGGCTGAGGCAGGTGGTCGCGATTCAACTGCTGTTGATTCGTCTTCCCAGGCTCATCCACAACAGCCGAACCAGAGTTACCGCTTCCAATGTTGTGTGGCTTCCACGATGGAGGTAACGATTGCGATAGAGTCGTTCCAGGGTCAATGTCAAGGCAATGAGCAGCCAGTTGATCAAGAGGCTGTTTGGGTGATGATGACAGATGTGTTCTAATCCGTATCGATTCTTGCCGTCGTTAAAGCCTTGGTTTTCGATCTCCCACCGGCTCTTGGCCATGTGGTAGAGATCTCGGCTGCCGACATCTGACTTTAACCAGTCGGTCAGCCAATAGGCTTCGACCACAGTACCGTCTGGCTTGTATTGCCGGTAGCGGATCACGCGGACGGTTTCCCAGCGGAGAGTATCCCAAGGATCAAAGTCATCTGCATCCCAAATCTCGACCCGATCGTCACCGGCGCGGAACTTCTGATCAGGCGGTTTTGACACAAAGCGTCGCTGGGCTGCCTCGGACAACTCCGGCAGGTTGTCCTTTAAGCGCGCAACGACTCTCAGTCCCTCGTCTCCCGCCGCATGCAGAAAGGGCGCCGTGGCAAACTCACCATCAACGACGGCGTAGTCGGCAAACCGAACTCCGAGGTTCTTTACGGTACGGTGCAGCAGCCTCTGCCCAGCTGCATACTCGCTGTCTCCCGGCCCGTACGGCTCTGCATCCAATGGAAGCGATAACCCTGTCCCCCCTACGCTGACCATCACTGTCTTGTGATGATACCCTGTGATCTCCTTCTCCTTGTTGCGTACCGGGCGACACTTTTCGCACCTCTGGTCCTTGCTCCGCCCCATTCCCGACCCGTCGAACGCCAGACCGATCCACCGGCTCCACTGAAACGCCTTGTTCCGCTTCGCTTTCTTTACCACTCCCACCGTCGTCTCTCGCAGCCGGTCGGGACTCAGACGCTCGGTGAAGTACACCAGCGCATCATCTCCGAACGTCATCCGCACGCCTATCGTCTGCCGCGCGGGCGACCTGACCAATTCCTCCGCACCTAGGAAGCTCACCTCTCGTAATAACCGTGCCACAAGAAGAACGCGCAGGAACACTGCCGCGGGAATCTGAGGACGCACCCTCCCGTCCCCCGGAGATCGGAAGTATGACCTCACATCCGCGTACCGGGCCGCATACTTAAGGAACTGCCGGACCCCCAGGCGCCTCAAATCAGCCGCTGCTTGCGCGCCAGTACCAGAAGATGAGCGTTGGCCGCCATAACCTCTCGCAGGGCGTCCTGGTACTCCCGGCCGGCCTCGACACGCTTGCGCACCTCATCGACAAGATGCTTGGGAATGTGCTGAACGTGTTTCTTGCCATCCGCCATGAAGGTGAGCGTCCACACAGGATGCCCCTCGGCTTCGGCACAATGACAGTTTGCCTTTCCGCAGCGTAGATGCTGCTGGGACAGGGAACCGGGAAGCAGATCTTCAGGAAACTGGAAGCGTCGGATCAGTTCGAACTTGCGTTGACGGATCTGGGCCGCTTGGTCACCTTTGGGCCGAATCTTGAGTCTGTTCATCTTATGGTTATATTACAATAAGAGATATCTCAAAAACAACCCTTGATTTGAATGCGAAAATAGGAAAGTTCGGTAGGGCGGGCTAGAGAAGTGCGAAAAGGCGCATCAGAGCAGGGTCAGCGTAGCGACTTCAACAGAAGTTCCGAGACTGCTGACTCCCTCTCACTCTTGGCACCCTGGTAAGTACGATGACGTGTTGTCTGGACGCGGCAGAACGCCGGCGCGTTGCACGCCGCTTGCGCTGAAACCCCGTCAGCGTCCGGAGGCGGCGTTTCTCTGCGTCCCACATCGTTCTCTAAGCGCGCTAAGGGCCGGCGCAAGAATAACTTCACATTTTGCTGCTGGCCCCCTGCGGGCCGCAGCCTGAAAGGGCGCGGCGGCGGGCGGGCATCTGCTTCGTTGCCGCTCCTCGACGATGTACACCGATATCGCCTGCGTCGCGGCGCCTTGCATCTGCCCGCCCCAGGAGCGCCACAGGCGCGACGGTGCTCGCGCCAAAATGTGAATTTATTCTTGCGCCAGCCCTAAGACGCGAAGACACAATGTGGTCAACGATTCACTTCTGGGCGACGATCGAGGATCGTGAAGGGGAGTGACCAGGACTTGGGGTTTTCAGCCTGAAGCTTCTCGACGTCGACATGGAGGGTCTTAGCCCTGGCAAAGGCTGCCGCGGCTCCCTCCTGATCGCCCAAAGCGTTGAGCACGACGCCCAAGACGAATTGCAGCAACCCGTTGCTCGGATGCGCTTTGACGGGCTCCTCCAGCACAGCCCGGGCGGCAGCGTCGTTTCCCTGCATATGGCGCAATACGGCGAGATTCAGCGCGACGGTCGAGTTGTCCCGGGCCCGGTCGTGCGCCTCCAGCAGGCTTTGAACGGCAAGCGGATCGTCTCCCTTGCGCAAATAGGCAACGCCCTGGTTGTTGAGCGCCTCGATCGGGCGGACAAATGCAAGCAGGCTGGAGTAGCAGCGTATGGCGTCCGAGAGAGAGTCGCTTTCCAGGTAGCACGTGCCGAGCATGAAGTCGCCCTGCACATAGGATTGATCGGCCTTTCGTCCGAGTTCCAGGTGCTGGATCGCCTTCGGACATTGTCCGGCTTCGGCATAGCAGCGCCCCAGCGCGAATTGGGCATCGGGAAATTCCTTGTAGGCTGCCACGGCGCCTTCAAGGAGTTTGACCTGGGTCTCTTCCTTCGTGGCCTCGAGGCTGCGCAGGTAAAGGGAGTAGGCCCGATTGGGGATCGTCCTCGTGCGTGCCTTGAATTTCTCGCGCGACTGGCCTTCGCTCATGCCGGCGTTCGAGATGATATTCCAGGCAAGCTCATTTTCCATCGCGGCGAGCGCGTCCAGCGGACCGGTTGAGGATATATCACCGCTCAGCTTCATCGAACGCAGATCGAAAAACGCCGCCACAATCCGAAGCTTGTCTGCCGTTCCGGAATAAGTCCCCATCACCACGAGATTCGCGGAAGCCAACTGCCCCACCCTGATCATGCTGGCGCGGCTGAGCGGGGTGTTGGAAGGTAGGTCAGCGCTCTCGACCCATTGGATTCTTGCCGTGCGGTCGATCGCCTCCACCCCAGGAATACCCAACTGGTCAGTAAGTGTCTCGGAGATTCCTTCGCCCACCCAAGCAAGACCAGGCAGTCTGGAGAGATTTTCCAGCGGGAAGACGATGACTCGGACAGGCCCAGCCGAGTGAATCGCAACGGGGAGGAGGGTCAGTGGGACCAGAGTTGCGATGAGTTTTCGCACGGGGCTAGCATATACCACAATTGCGGATTGCGGATTGCGGAATCTGTTTCCGACTAATCCGCAATCCGCAATGTTATTGCTCGAGAACGTACTCTCTCTCACGCAAGATCAGGCTTGCCGTCGCAAGGAAAAATGCTGCCAATAGGACTAGGGTGATCACCGCTTCGACGGAATCCGTCCGCTGGCCGATCAGCATCGCCAGGGCGGTGGAGGAATCCTGGTGCGGGAAGATGGACTGAATATAGTGGGTGATGGTGAGCTTGCGCGTGAATCCCGGGAGATAGGAGACGATCCCCTCCCACCCGAACGCATAGATCAGTCCGGCGAGGATGGGGTGCTTGAGCCACGCACCGATGAGCGCGAAAAAGGAGCCATAGGCCAGGAGGGCGAGAAAGACGATCCCCATGTCTTTGGCGAGCAGGTTCACGTCCTCCATGAACTGCGTCATGTCGGCCCGCAGATAAAGGATGAAGTAGCTCAACACAATGGTGGGCAAAACCAGCATCACGCTGATCCAAATCAGGGCCAGGCATTTGCCCACCATAATCGTAGGTTTGGGTATCGGGCGAACGAAGAGGTAAGTCAGCGTCTTCCCTTCAACCTCGTCCGAGATGAGGGCCGTGCCGTAGAAGAGCGTAACGAATACCACGAGAAAGTGAATGACCGCAGTTGACATGAGGGTGGCGAACACCTGGGCGGCGGTGAAGGGCACGGAGATCCAGCGATAGGCCATAATCAGCCGGCCGAGGACCGACATACCCAGGATCAATATCGAGATGATGGCGACGAAGATCGTCTTCTTGCTCCAGAAGAGCGTATCGAGGGTCAGGAATGCAATGGTTCTCACGTCGCGCCATGCCTTGACCAGACTGAAACTCGCGTGCATCCCGGCCTCCTATTTCACCAGATAGTGGAAAACGGCCTGCAGGTTATCGTCGGGCGAGGTGATCTCCTCGAGTTCTATCTCGTGGCGAAGAAGCAGCTCCGGCAGGCGCTCGTAAAACTCGTCAGGCTGGCGGGATTCCACCGTGAGCACCTTTCCGTCGGTGTTGAACCGGATGCTCTCCACGTCGCTGAACCCGACCAGGAGCTCCGCTAGTCTCCTCGGTTCAGAGCAGCGGATATAGATGTTGTGCGGGTGCTTGTCTATCAGGCTGCGGATCTGGTGGACGTCCCCTTCCGCAAGAACTTGGCCGTTGTGGATCAGGAGTATGTTCTGAGTCATGGCTTCGATTTCGTGCAGGATGTGACTCGAAACCACAACGCACTTCCCGGCCTTCCCCCATTCCCGCACGACGCGAATGGTTTCGTGTCTCCCGATGGGATCCATTCCCGCCAAAGGCTCATCGAGGATGAGGACTTGCGGATCATGCGCCACGGCCTGCGCCATCTTGATTCGCTGGCGCATTCCCTTGCTGTAGGCCGCGATCTTCTTGTCGCGCGCCTCCTTGAGGTTGACGGTTTCGAGCGCGATGTCGACGCGCTGCCGGACATCCTTTTCGTCATAGCCGTGCATGCGCAAGAGGGCTGCGAGAAACTCGGCGCCCGTCATCCGCTCGTAGAACGAATCCTGCTCAGGGCAGAAACCTATGCGGTGAAAGAGCGGGTAGTTGTTCCATATGCGTTCGCCGAGCAGCGTGATCTCTCCCTGACTCGGCCTCAGCTGGCCGGTGATCAGTTTCATCAGGGTCGACTTCCCCGCCCCGTTGGGCCCGAGAAGACCGATGACCCCGGCGCCGACCGAGAACGATACCTTGTTTACGGCGATCACCTGTCCGTACCACTTCGAGAGTTCTCTTGCCTCCAGGATTGGGCTCACGACACCACCTCCACAGCCTTTACCCGGTTGTGCACGACCCAGGCGCTGCCCGCCATCAGTGCCAGCAGAATCACCGCCGACAGCCAGGTCGGGGAGCCGAAATGAGCCGTGCCGCGAAAGAGGAAATCTCCCACCTGGGTGAGGTTGTTGCCGAGGGAGACCCAGGCAACCTTCGAGGTGCGCAGGATCCCGCTCAGAATGCCGTAAAGAATCTGGCTGAAGAGGAAGACCGCTGCAAAGCTGATCCCGGCGAAACGGCTGCTGCGCGTCAGCGAGGAGAGCGCCAGCATGATCAGGGAATAGGTGAAAATGATCGCAAGGGAATAGCCGACGATCGAGGCCAGGACCCACGGGTTATCGCGGAAATAACTCAGATTTGTCTGGAAAAGGATCGCCAGAAGGTAGAGCAGGACGGCCGGAACCAGTGTCGGTAGGGTGAGAAAAAACACAAGCACTCCAAGCTTGCCCATCAGGTAATCCTGGCGGGTTATGGGCTTGGAAAGGTAGATCTGCAGGGCGTTGGCCTTCAGATCGTTGGCCACCAGCCCCGCGCCAGCGTATGTCGCGATGATGAAGACAAAGAACATCTGCTGGGACAGGAAGTCTTCGAAGAACTTGGCGTTGATCTGCAGCAGGGGGATATTGCGCCCCACCGCGGAAGAGAGATAAAGCATCACGGAGCGCACCAGGAAAGGAATTAGGGAGAGAAGCAGCAACGCCGTGAAGCGTTTCTTATGAACCAGCAGTTGGATCCCCTGACGGGTGATAACCCACCATCGATAGGGGTGCGAAGTCCATGCGCCGGACCAATGCCTGTAGCCGAGATCATAGATGGGCATGCGATTCTCCTATCGCCTGCAGGAACACGTCTTCGAGTGACTGGCGCAGCGGAAGAAGGTGGCGTATCTGGACGTGATGGTCGCGCGCGACGCGCAGCAGGCTCTGGCTGCCGAGGCCGTCGACCATATGAATCTTGAGAAGCCCATCGTCGCCGTGAAAACACTGGCACCCCAGCACACGCAGCTCTTCCAGAAAGGCTTCGGCATTGCCTTTGATGCGGCATTCGAAGACCGCGCCGACGCCGCGTTTCAGGTCGTCGATCCTGCCGGCTGCCTTTCTCTTGCCCTTGTCGATGACCAGAGCCTCTCCGCACACCCACTCCACGTCCGGCAGGAGGTGCGAAGAGAGGATGACGTTGATCCCCTTGGAGCCCGAGATGTCTTTTACCAGGTCGAGCATCTCCATCCTGCCTTTGGGATCAAGTCCATTGGTTGGTTCATCAAGGAACATCAGCTCGGGATCGTGCACCATCGCCTGGGCGAGCTTGATGCGCTGCTTCATGCCGGTCGAATAGGTTTCGACATTCCGGTAGCGCGCCTCGCCGAGGCCGATATAAAAGAGAATTTCGTGGGCGCGCTGGAGGGAATCCTTGGGCTTCATGCCGGTCAACTGGCCGGCATAGGCGACGAAGGTGACCGCGTTCATGCCGGGAATGTGGCAGTCGTTCTCCGGCATGTAGCCGACCTTCTGACGGATGGCGAGTTGCTGCGTGCGGATGTCGAGGTCAAGCACTCTTCCGCCGCCGCTTTTAGGAGTCACGAAGCCCAGCAGTGTTTTCAGAAGCGTGCTCTTTCCAGCTCCGTTCGGACCAAGCAATCCCATGGCACCGCCCGAGAACTGGACACTCACGCCATCCAGGACCCTCTGCTTGCCAAAATCAACGGTGAGATCTTCAAGGTCGATGATCAATTTGCGCCGCTCCTCCTGTCTTGAACCGTATCTACGCTGTTTGCATCAAAATAGTTCGATTTATGAGTCGTGGTTGCTGAGCCTTTTAAAAGCCACCTCAAAGGCTCCAAGACTCAAAGGAGGACGCACCACAGTCCTCCGAGCCTTGGGGTCTTTGAGGTGGCTTTCTATAGGCCCACACTTCTATATGTTTCGTCCTTGTTACGGAGCTTCGGGGCGAATAGAATGAAGCACAGACACAGGGAGAATAGAACCGCAAATGAAAAAACTCTGCTTCATCGTGACCCTGTTTCCTCTCATCTTATTGCTGCTCGCAAGCACGGTTCAAGCGGTCGAGGCAGACAAATACCGCCTTCTCTCCGTCGCCGATTCCCCCAAGCTGATCCTGATTTCCCAGATACCCACCAAGACCAAATATGTGCTTGACGCCACATCCGCGAAAATCACGGTAAACGGCAAGCCGGCCGAGTTCAAGGACCTCAAGCAGTACGTCATCGTGACCGTGAAAATGGAGCTGCGCAAGTTCAGCAAGGACGGAATCGAGATTGACGGCACGGCCTCCGAGATCCGTATCACAACTCCTCAAGAAACTGTACAACAAAAATAGTATCAACAATTTATGTGGACAGTAGATTTTTTCCAAGAAACTCCTTCTACCCTATCGGTCATTTTAATATAATTCAC
This sequence comes from Acidobacteriota bacterium, assembly GCA_035631775.1. Taxonomy (GTDB): domain Bacteria; phylum Acidobacteriota; class UBA6911; order UBA6911; family UBA6911; genus DASQID01. The sequence continues at coordinate 1,375 of DASQID010000649.1, read as the reverse complement.
TGCGTTCAGCGGCACTTCCTGCCGCCGGGCCATGTGCAGAATCCGCAGCGCCGGTTTCCAGGAAGGCACTTACTCCTTGAAATTAATCAGTTTATGGGAAGCGAAAAAGCGATAGACGAGCCGCGCCTGAGGCGCGGCGATGAAGGAGGATCGAGCATTCCGGTGTGGATTTCCGCTGCCTCTCAATGTGGCGGTTACGCACCTCACCTCCCCCCTGAATCAGGGCTTGGCTGTAACCGGAGGAAAAATGGCCTCTGCCCTCAAATATGAAGACAACTGGGAGACTGAACGCTACGCACTCTTAAACACACGAATCTGCGACCTTCAGCTGGCCTTCGAAGATACTCTTCTATATCGTTGTATTCATAAGCTTTATGACGAATTGGCAGCCAAGAAACTTCAATTCCGGCCCCGCTATTACTTCGCCTGCAGCGGCGATGAATGGGGCTGCCCGGACCGTGTCCCCATAATCGGGATACCTTTCCACCTCGCCGATGCCAGACTGTCGCGCATCGAGAAGGAAATGGGTTACACGGTTTATGACAAGCGGGACATCATGTTCCTGCTTCGCCACGAAACGGGCCACGCCGTTAACTACGCGTTCGAGCTGTTCGAGACGCAGGAGTGGAAGGAAGTTTTTGGCGATTTCACGAAGACTTACCCTGCAAACTTCAGGTTTAAGTTTAACCCATTCAGCCGCAATTACGTGAGAAGCCAGGGCGAGCCCAAGTACTATGCCCAGGCTCACCCGGATGAAGATTTTGCAGAAACTTTCGCCGTCTGGCTGACGCCCCGGTCCAACTGGCGCAATTCTTACAAGAAGTGGCCCTCGGTGAAGAAGATCGAATACATCGACAGGATAATGGTCCAACTCAGAAACAAGAGACCACACGTCCTGACGGGGCCGCTCGACTCGCCCTATCAGAACAAGACGTACACTCTGATTGAGTACTACGGCGAGGATTTAGACAATTTCAAGGACAAAGCCCTGGGCATTTATGACGAGGATCTGAAGCGCATTTTTGCCATCGTCACAAACGGACACAAGAAGGATCTCCCTGCAAAAGACCTGATTCGCAAGAACCGCCGCTTCCTGATCGAGACGATTTCTTCCTGGACGGGAGCCCGAGAGAATGTTGTGGTTCCCGTGATCGCCAAGTTTTTCCTGCGCTGCCGTGAGCTGGGCCTGGTTCACTCCGCCGAGGAAGAGGGCTATAGCCTGGCTTCGCTGGCAGCACTTGGCACGTCAGTGGTAATGAATTACCTGCACACCGGCCGCTACATGGCCGACTAAGGGATTTACGATTGACGATTAACGATTGACGATTGGAAAGACAGGGATTCAGGATTTAACTGACGCCTTGCTGTCATCGGG
>DASQID010000648.1:0-9717 GCA_035631775.1 Acidobacteriota bacterium | reverse complement strand
CGATCAGTGGTCTCCCCGAATCCTGGGACGTCAAGAACGGGAAGAACGTCAAGTGGAAGGCGCAAATCGGTTCGAGCTCGAACGGGAACCCGGTCGTGGCCGATGGAAAGGTCTTCCTGGGCACCAACAACGGCAACCCCAGGAATCCCGAGATCACGGGCGACAAAGGCGTGCTCATGTGCTTCCGTGAGTCTGACGGCAGATTCCTCTGGCAGGCCGTGACGGACAAGCTGGACGGTGAGAGCGACTGGCCGGAAGAGGGCGTCTGCTCGTCACCGGCAGTCGAGGGAAAGCGGCTGTACTACGTCAGCAATCGCGGGGAGCTGATCTGCCTGGACACCGAAGGCTTCACGGATGGCAGGAATGACGGTCCGTTCCAGGACGAAGTCTACAAAGGACCAACGGATGCCGACATCATCTGGAAGCTCGACATGCGGAAGGAACTGGGCGTGGCCCAACTCTTTATGGCGGCTTCATCACCGGTCATCTGGGAGGATCTCGTCTTTGTCGTGACTCCCAACGGCCGCGACAGTAACGATGAGAAGGTCCCTGCCCCGAATGCTCCCAGCTTCCTGGCTGTAGACAAGAACACCGGCAAGGTCGTGTGGCAGGATAACTCTCCAGGCGAGGGAATCCTGCACGGTCAATGGTCCTCAGCGGTCCTCGGCACGGTCGATGGAATCCAGCAGGCGATTTTCCCGGGAGGTGACGGCTGGCTCTACAGCTTCAACGCCCGAACCGGAGAGAAGCTCTGGAAATTCGATATGAACCCGAAGGACGCCGTCTGGCCCAAGACGCGCAACTACGGCATTTCCACGCCGGTCTTCAGCGGGGGCCAGGTGTTCATGAGCGTTGGCCAGGACCCCGATCACCCCAACGGTGTCGGACACACCTACTGCATCAATCCTGCGCTGCGAGGCGATATTACGGACTCGGGTCGGATCTGGCAGTACGACAAGATCGGTCGGTCCATTTCGACCGCGGCGGCTGCAAACGGATTGGTGTACGTTGCCGATTTGAACGGGCTCCTGCATTGCCTGGACGTCAAGACCGGGAAGCCCAATTGGACGTTCGACATGATGGCTCCGGTCTGGGGCTCGCCGCTCGTGGCCGACGGCAAGGTATACTTGGGCGACCAGGATGGAGACGTGGCCGTCCTGAAAGCAGGCCCTGTGATTCAGAGGTTGGCCGAGATCGACATGGGAAGTTCCGTCTTAAGCACTCCGGTCCCTGCGAACGGGGTGCTCTACATCATGACGCGGTCGGATCTCTACGCGATCGCCGCTCCAGCGACCTCGAAGCAATGACCAAGATCGCCCTCCGCGCAGCACTTTCCTTCCCGGTGGGTTACTCCATTTCCCTCCCAGCTGGACCGATCCTGCAACTCAGGTAACTCAGGGGAAATGGCGATGGGAGGTCGATGTTCGGTGAAGATCCGGACACGAAGATGCCGATCGAGATTATCGGCATCGTGAGGGATGCAAAGTACACCGCAATCCGGGAACCGCAGCGCCGCAGGTGTTTTTCTCTTTCGGTTGCGGCTATGCCCCGTGATGCTGCGGGAAACACAGTCTCCGAAGCAACCGTCACCCTCTCCTTCGTCAGAAGGTAAGACGCATCTGCAGTTCCAGCCGCCGGTTGTTCGCGCTCTCTGAGAATATGCCGCCTACTCCGGCAGGCTGATTCGCCTGGCTGAAAAGAGGCGATGTTATGTTGCCGATGATCGGTCCCGGATTGTTGTGATTCGTGAGGTTTCGAATCTGCATTGAAATCGTAAGGTTGTAGCGTCGGTTCGTCGATGTACTTGCGCCTGGGCCACCGCCGCCGCCCATTGAAAACGGACTCTGCGGGGCTCCGTATCGGCCTGCTCCAGGGCCGCCACCTCCTGGACCTCCCCCTCCGGGCCCACCGCCAGAGGCTGCGGCAGTGCCTTCGCGCGTCGCTCCGAACGCAAACGTCTTTCCGACCCTCATGTTCAGCATGATCTGTCCAGGACCCCTGCCGAAATTCCGAGAGAGCAGCTTTTGGTCCGGAGTCGGGCTGGGATCGAGTGGTCCGTATTTGGTGGCAATCACGCCGGGCTTGTTCGGACTGGTCGCGATTCCGGGCCTGGCGTTGAATAACGTGTCGCCATAGAGATCCTGTCCCGCGGTGATGTCAAACGGCGGGCCGGTATTCGCCGTCAGGAGCGGATTGAACTGGATTCCCCACTTTGGAGTGATCGTGCCACTCAGCATGACGAGATGGTGGATATCCATCGCGGCAGGAGCGTACTCACCGGCCATGCTGTAAGGACTCGCCGGAAACGTCCCGAGACCGTCGGTGTTGCTCATCGCACGGCTGTAAGTGTACGAACCCGAGAGAGACAGGTTCCGATTCACTCTTGTATTCACATTCAGGATCAACTGATTTTGGTTGTACAAGCCGGAGGATTCCATCAGCACCACCAGCCCGGGTCTTCCAAGCGGATATACTCCACTGCCGGGAACGGACGGTACATAAGTTCCGGGCAGGGGGGCGTTGATGTCCTGCGACCGCAGCATGTGCAGGCCATGGGTGCTCGCGTACGTGAGCGCGACGGTCGTGTTGAACGGCATCTGACGCTCGAATCCCACCGCGGACTGCATGAGATACGGGGCGCGCAGAGTGGGGCTGATCCTCTGAATCGTGCTCGGCGGAACGGGCCCCGGCAGCGACGAAATCGGCGGCACGACCGGGAAGAAGTCCGGATTCGCGAGGACGTACTGCTGCTGCACCAGGCCGTTGTAGCGTTGGGCGGTGAGAATATTGCCCAAGCTGAAGCGGTCGTAGAACATGCCGAAACCGGCCCGGATCACACTCCTCGGCTGTGATTTTCCGGTTCCCGAGCCGGGCGCCCAGGCGAGGCCGACGCGCGGAGCAAAATCGCGCCAGTCGTGAATGTTGGTCTGAGTCTCGTAGCGCAGCCCGAAATTCAGCGTGAGGTTTCGCTTCGCTTTCCAGTCGTCGCCAACGAACGCGCCCAGATCGAACTGGCTCCCGGTGATCAGGGGATTTCCTGCGTTGATGGTAAATTGCGCAGCTCCGCCTCCAAGCTGCCGGATCTGGGCGGCCGGGAATCCGAGCCGCTGAAAAAGCAGGGTCCTCCGGTAGCTCTCGATGGAACTGATATTCACCAATACGGCCTGCCCGGCAGCATCGATTACCGGCTGATTGTCGGCGTCCAGTTGCGGTGCCAGGCCGCCGCCGAATGTGAACATGCCGAGATAGTTTTGCGGCGAGACACTAGTTTCCGACGTTTGGCGCAACCGTATTCCGAACCGCCAGGAGTGGGCAAGGTGCAGAATCGAGGTATAGTTCTGAACTTCGTAGTTGTTCTGCGTATTCGTGGAGCGGCCCAGGGGATTGCCGCCGCCGTTGAAGGCGCCCAGTACCTGGAGCGCATACCCGAGGGTATTCGCAAGTGAGATCGTTTCGGGACGGTAGAATTGGAACCGGATCTCGTTGATAGCCTTGGTACCGAGCACGGCTGTTTCCGTGACTTGCACAGTCTGACCGAGAGAGTTGTTGTGATAGCCCCGCGAAACTAGGTTCAGACTGCCGGCACCCGCGTTTCGGACAATGTCGCGGTTGTAGGAGTAGCGCACCGACAATGTGTGTTTCGCGCCGAGCCGGTAATCGATACGCGGCGTGAATCCGGTCCGGCGCAATCCGGAGACCGGAGTGCCAGTGAAGGGCGCTGCAACAAGTGTTTGAGGATCGAGGATTACCCCGTTGACGACGTTCCCGTTGTCCACCCACTCCCGGACAAGGTTGAGATTGAAAGATGTTCGCTTGCTGAGCGAGCCGCTAAAAGTGTTCCGGAGTTCATTCAGGCGAAACGGCGCCTTTTCGGCTGCGTACGCGTTGCGCGAGTTCCACCAGTCGTTGGCGAAGTTGTAGCCTATGGAGCCATGGAATTTGTCGGTTCCCGGCTTGGTGAAGATTTCGATGCGGCCAAATCCTATTTTGTCGTATTCCGGTGAAAACGGGTTCTGATTGATTCGAATTTCCCGAATCGTGTCCTTAGGAGGCAGATCCGCGCCGCTGAAACCATCCACAAGTATTGCGTTCCCTCCCGGACCGGCGGCAGGGCCGGCCAGGGCCTGCAGGTCCGCCTGAAGATCCTCGGGGTTGTCGGCCAGGGCATTCAGGTCGTCGCCACGGAGCACCACCGCACTTGCGTTATTGCTGGACTCCGTGTTGACGCGCGTCGCACTTTCCTCGACAGTGACTTTTTCTTCCAGCAAGACCTTCAGCTGCAGGTTTAACGTGTTCTCGCCGGCCATCAGTGTAATAGGCACAGGTTGTGGGAGTGCGAGTGATGGTGCCGATGCCTGCACCGTGTAGTCTCCCAGCGGGAGGTCTGTGAATACATACTGGCCGCTTGCGTCGGTTGTGGTGGTCTTGACCGACGCCGACGGCCCGTTCAACACTATTTTGGCCCCGGGAATCACGGCACCGCTCGTATCCGTCACCTGACCGCGCAACGAGGTTGGCTGGGAAAATCCGGGCGTCAGGACTACGAGAAATAATGAAATACAACAAAAACACTTCATGTCAAAAGTCACTCCTCGACCGTGTCCGCATCAGCCTAATCGTTCATTCTGAAAATACTCTGAAAGTGTGCCCGTTTTCTAATGGCCAACCCGGATAGGCCCTAAGGCGATGTACGCTGAGAAAGCCTGAGTTCTTTCAGATAATTTTCAGAAAGAGGGGGTATGATCCGCCCATGAGAGTCTTAATGATGGTTGTTTGCAGTGTTCCTTTGCTACGTGCCCAGGTTTCGCCTCCAGCGGGGACAAACAGCCCTGCCGGCCGCGCCATCGGTGTAATTCAATCGATCGACAGCGCGAACCATCGCATTTCACTCAAAACCGATACCGGGCCAGAAATGAGCATCGCTTTTGATGATGCCACACGGTTGCTGCGCGTGCAGCCAGGGGCCAAGGATCTGGCCAATGCAACTTCAATCTCCTCCTCGGACCTGCAGGTCGGGGATCGGATTCTGGCGCGCGGCCGGAACTTCGATGCCGGGCACCTCGTAGCTGCAAGCATCATCGTCATGAGCAAGTCGGACCTTGCGAAAAGCACGAGGCCGAGCGGGCAGAGTGGGAAAGGCGAGGAGTCGGAGGAGTGATCACGGCGCTGAATTTCGAATCAAGGGAGATTACGATCAGTAGGCCTGCGCTCGCCGGCTCAAAGCCTATTGTGATCGAGCTCACTCCTGACGCCGTGCTCAGGCGGTATGCGCCCAATTCGGTCAAATTCAGTGATGCGCAGAACTGCCGTTTCGAGGATTTGAAGACGGGGGATCAGATCAAGGCGCTGGGAGACTTCAACGAGGACCAGTCGCGTTATTCGGCGAAGGAACTGGTTTCCGGCGCATTCCGCAACATTGCGGGAACCGTGCTGTCTTTGGATGCCGGACAGGGAACCATCATGATTTCAGACCTGGCGACCGGCAAGCGCGTGGAGGCAAAAGTAATTTCCGACAGTACGGTGCGCAGATTGTCAGCCGATGTTGCTCAAATGATTGTGGCGCGCATTCAACCGGGCGCGCTGCCCGCCGGTCAGCCTGGCGCGGCAGATAGGTCCGCCACAGAGGGCGATGCGACCCGGCAACAGAGCGCCGGCGATCTTCAATCTGCCCTCGAGAGACTGCCCCACATCCATCTCGCCGACCTGAAGCCGGGTGACGCTTTAATCCTGTCATGCACTAGCTCAGCGGATCCTTCGCACGTCACGGCAATCACCCTGCTTGCCGGCGTCGAGCCGATACTGAGGGCGTCGTCGAAAGGCGGGCGAACAGTGGATCTCGGCTCGTGGAATCTCGATCTTAACATGAGCGCGGGCGTGCCGTGAGCCTGTGCCACGCTGGGATCGTGTTTTTGTTCATGAGTTCTCACCAGAATGTCCTATCTGACGACTCATGGGGAGGGCCCCGCTAGTTCAGCGGATCAGTTCAGTGTGAACGCTGAATGTCCTTGCAGCGGGAGTATGACTCGGAAGGTCGATCCGTGTCCCTGCCTGCTTTTCAGATTCGCATGGAAGGATGGAGCAGGTTGAGGTTTCGCAGCCGCCCTCTCGGGACATCTAAGGCTGCACTAGACACACGTGAGAAGTGAAAGGATTCGGTATGGAAAGGGTTCTATTGGTTTTCTTCGCTTTCGCAGCTGCCGCTTTTGCAGGCACGCAAGTCATCAATTTCGACTCGGCATCCGCCGGGTCCGTGCCGGTCGGTTGGACCGTGGCCATGACCCACACCGGCGGCGCGCCCAAATGGGAAATACGTAAAGATGATAGCGCTCCCAGCAAGCCGAACGTGTTCGCCCAGGTTTCGGATGACAAGACCGGCGGTCGATTTCCCCTGGCCATTTTTGACCAGGCAAGTTTTACGGATGGCTCCCTCTCCGTGAAGTTCAAGACGGTGTCGGGCTCTGGTGACCAGGCCGCAGGAATGGTCTGGCGCTACAAGAATCCCGACAATTATTACATCGTTCGCGCCAACGCGTTGGAAGACAACGTCGTGCTATATAGAGTGGAGGGCGGCAAGCGGATCTCCCTGGCACCCAAAGGAACCCCCAGCAATACGTACGGTGTAAAACATAGGGTCCCCAAGAACACCTGGTGCACGCTCAAAGTGACATTTCAGGGCAAGTCGTTCGCTGTGTTTTTCGACGGCAAGCAGATCTTTGAAGTGGAAGATTCCACATTCACCGATGCCGGCAAGGTCGGGCTTTGGACCAAAGCGGACAGCGTGACCTACTTTGACGACTTCCAGATCGAATCGAAGTAGAGGTCTGCCGCACGTGCATCGCGTTGCCTTAGCCTGGGCGCTTTTTTTGTCCCTGGGAATGCCCCTCGGGAGCGCCCAGCAGAATGGCATTGTTGGCGGGCTCAGCCTCGCAGCAGGCCGCCTCGGCGGTCAAATCGAACTGAACGGCAAGCTCGATGAGCCGGCATGGAGCAATCCTGACATAGTCGGAGAGCTCATACAGCAATCTCCAAAACCCGGCGAGACCACTCCTTACAAAACGACAGTGCGTGTGCTCGTGGGCCGCGACAACATCTATATAGGCTTCGACTGCATTGATCCGGATCCCTCGAAGATCGCCGTTCACACCATGCAGCGCGACGGCGACGTGACCGGAGACGACACCGTCGCCGTCGTCCTGGACAGCTACGGCGACCGACGCACGGGGTACTACTTTAGGATCAATGCTGCCGGCGCGCGTGTGGACGGCCTTATCGCCGGCCTGGCGGAACCGACGCTCGATTGGGACGGGATATGGGATGCCCGCACCGCACGATCGACTCGAGGATGGTCGGCTGAAATTGTCATCCCTTCGCGGACCCTCACCTTCAAGCGTGGCCTGGCTGCGTGGAATGTCAACTTCGAGCGCAACATCCCGCGCGATCGGACGATGCTCCGATGGGCTTCTCCTACCCTCGACTCCTACCTTTATGACTTGAACCGAACGGGCACCTTAACCGGAGTCGGGGATCTCCAACAGGGCATAGGGCTTGAAATCAGCCCCTTCACCGTAGGGCGGATGAAAGAGTACTTCCAAGGGAGTGGCAGCGGAAGACATTGGCTCGGCAGTCCGGGACTCGACGTTACCTATAGGGTTACTCCTCAGATGGCGGCAGTGTTTACCGCCAACACCGACTTCGCGGAAACCGAGGTGGATACCCGGCAGATCAATCTGACTCGGTTTCCGCTCTTCTTTCCCGAGCGCCGCACGTTCTTCCTGGAAGGCTCCAACCAGTATGAGTTCGGCCTTGGGCTTCAAGAAGCTTTCATTCCGTTCTTCAGCCGCCGCGTGGGCTTGTATGAAGAGCAGCAGATACCCATCGACGTGGGATTCAAATTGAACGGGCGTGCCGGCCCTTGGAACATCGGCATGCTTGATGTCCAGACCAGGGATACGTTCATCGCAAATGCTGGAGCCGTTGTTCCGGGAACGAACCTGTTCGCCGGGCGCGTCTCCTTCGACGTGAACGACAAACTACGCGTGGGATCGATCTTTACCAACGGGAATCCGGACGGCGTCCATCAAAACAGACTGGCGGGATTCGACGCCGTCTGGCGCACATCGGAGTTCCTCGGGAATAAGAATCTGCAGGCCGGAGGCTGGATGGCGTTCAGCTCAGGGGACCTCGCGCCCGGAAACAGAACCGGGTGGGGAGTCGGCGTCAATTATCCCAATGATCTTGTGACATGCTCCACATCGCTGAACCAGTTCGGCGAGGCTCTTGATCCCGCCCTCGGCTTTCTACCACGGCCCGGAACCCGCCGGTTGGATATCGGATGTGAATACGATCCTCGGCCAAGCAAGAGCGGGCCTTTCCGCTGGATTCGCCAGCAGTTCACGGAGCACGAGTATACGCGCGTGACAAACTATCGGGGCGAAGTCGAATCCTGGCGATTCTTCTGGGCCCCGATAAACGTCAGGATGGAGTCGGGGGACCGTTTCGAATTCAACTGGCTCCCCTCCTATGAATTTCTTCCGGAGCCATTCGAGATTTTCCCGGGGATCACCTTGCCGGTTGGCAGTTACCGCTTCAATCGTTTTCGATTTGAATTCCAGACCAGCCGTCACCGCCCCTGGGAGTTCGGGACCACTTCGTGGTTCGGCACCTTCTACAATGGACACCTGCTGCAACAGGAGAATTATTTGCGGTTCACCTCCCCTGGAGGGACCTGGCAGGCCGGCGTCAGCACCGAGTTTGATTTCCGGCGCTTGCTTCAGGGTAACTTCGTCCAGCGGCTCTGGCAGCTGAACCTCGGATACTCATTTAATCCCAATCTCGTCCTTACCAGCTATCTGCAGTACGATACCGAGTCGCAGAATGTCGGCAACAACATGCGCCTGCGCTGGACGATCAAGCCGGGCAACGACCTTTTTATAGTTTGGAATCGCGGCTGGAAGCGGCTTATTCTCAGCAGGGACGATTTGAACCTGATTCCTGAAAGTGAATTGTTGGCAGTGAAGCTGCGTTGGACTTTTCGGAGGTGATCGTACGCCCCTTGGCGCGCAATCCTGCTCCTGAGCATCCCGAAACCTGATTTGCAGGCCGCCACAGATCCGTCCGGTTTCAGCGAAGCGCTGTCTGAGATTTCACACGGCGATCACCACGCTACCTTTTACGGTAGACGGTTCTCGTCCTGGGCTGGGCAGGTACCAGGCTCGCCGACAGAATCTGGACCACTCTTGCCGCGCCGGGCATTCCTCTCTCCTCCGCGATCCGCGCATGGGTCAGCGCCGGGGCGTATTGCCCGAGATGCCAGTAAGTCATTGCCAGATTGAAGTGAGCCAGACCCCAGCCTGCCCTCAGCCGCACGGCTGTCTTAAAGGGCTCAAGAGCCGAGTCGTAGTCCCCGGAAAGGTAGAGAGAAAATCCGAGATTGTGAACAATTTCTGGATCCTGCGGCGAAAGCCGCCGGGCCTCCCGATAGCTGGCGATGGCCAATGGGAAATTACCAGATTTCTGATAGAGGTGCCCCAGGTTGAAATAATCCCAGGAATCGGGACCATATCTCTTCAGGGAACTTTCAAACAAGCCGATGGACTCCTGGGATTCTCCCAGCCTCATGAGGGCATATCCCTGGCTGTCGAGAATATTCTTGGTGGCCCTGTCTTTGCCGAGAACGGCGCGGAGGAGGTCCGCCGCTTCCCGATAGTCGCCGCCATC
>DASQID010000647.1:0-3235 GCA_035631775.1 Acidobacteriota bacterium | reverse complement strand
ACGACGAGCGGCAGGAGCTGCCGCTCGAATCCCGATTGCCGGCGCGCGAATCACACGAGGAGGATGTCTTTCTGGAGGAGAGCAGGACGCGCGTGCGCCTGGCGTTGGAACACTTGCCTCCGGAGCAGAGGGCAGTCGTCGAGCTCAAGTTTTATCAGGATCTGACATTCGAGGAGATCGCCTCCGTAATCGAAGCGCCTCTCAGCACGGTCAAGTCGAGACTCTATGCCGGACTGGAGATTCTGAAGGTGAGACTGAGTGGCCACGGCAGGAGAAGTGCTTGAAAAGAAGTAGCGCAATATAGATGGAGACAACGCCATGACAGCCGAATGCAGCAAATATCGAAGCCTGATACCCCGTGCCGCAATGGGGGATCTCGCAACCGAGGATCAGCAGTCACTAGGCGTCCACTTGGCTGAGTGCGGGCCTTGCGGCGAAGAGCATGCCCAGTACCTCGAGACCCTTCGACAAATGCGCGCGGTTAACGATGTCCCCGTCCCAAAGCACTTCTTTGTTTATGCCAAGGAATGGAAAGAGAATCCGTGGGTCATGTTCCGCAGGATGAGTCCGGCCTGGCAGGGAGCCGTTGCTGCTGCCGTCGTGCTCTTTGTTGTCCTGGCTGCCTCAGCAGCTGCCCGCATGAACATCCGCACAGACAATGGATCGTGGATTATCAGTTTTGGCCCCGCCCCGCCGCCGCAACCGGTGCCCCTCCCCGTTCCGGTCATTGATACGGCCGCCATAGAGGCGAGGGTACTGAATGCGCTCGAGGAAAAGACCCGCAATGAGAAACTCGAGTGGGTTCGAACGCTGCGCGCTGAGGTTGATAAATCCAACCGCTCAATAACCGAGCGACAACGTAGGGTTTTGCAGACGGCCCTCACGGATCTGGAAGCCAGATTTGGGGGTCAACTTGCTGCGACTGCCCGGACGGTTGAAGACCGTTCAGACAGGTCGCTTTCCAATCTCTATCAGGCAATCTCGACCGAGCGGGAACGTGACCTGGCTTACATCAACATCAGGTTGAACCGGTTCGTCGCCCACGACGAAGTGAGGAGCAATCAGACCGATGCGATACTGGAGACCCTGCTTCAGGTTGCCGAACTCAAAACAAAATGACGTCTTTGGAGAACACTCTATGAAAAGGCGATTTATATCTCTGATGTTGGTTGTGTCGCTGGGACTTGTCTCCTGGGGCACCGCGCAAAGCGGTTCCAGCGCTCCATTCGATGTCAGGAAGTGCCAGCAGGAGTTGGAAATAATGCGTGGGATTCTCAGCACGACGCTGGGGTTCGTGGCCAATGACATCAAGGGGCGTCAGGTTATTGCGTCGGCGGGTGGCAAAAGGGAGACCGTCCTTGCCAATTCGTGGTGGTCCCCCAATGTCAGTGGCTATTACCTCCACGGTCAGGGAGCAGTGTTTGTCGTTCCCATGTCCGCATTGCGCGGTCACGCGGGCTGGTTGTTAGGCAGTGAACACGATGGAGACTACCAGGTATTCAGCGCTCAGATGGAAGCAGCTGAAGCCAAGCTCGCACAGTCGGAAGCAATGCTTGAAGCGCTTTCACAGCCAACTCTGCCAGGAGGAGGCGTTGGCGTCGGGGTTGGGAGCGGCACTGGCAGCAGCGTTGCAGGAGGGGTGGTAGGCGGAGTCCCCGGAGGAGTCAGCGGTGGGGTTGTGGGAGGGGTTCCAGGCGGAGTCCCCTCGCCGGCCGCAGTCCAGGCGACACCGGCACCCGCTCCTACACCCAAGGCCGCGAAACCTCTAGCCAACCAGGATGAAATACGTAGGCGTCTGCTTGAAGCGCAGGAAAGGGTAAAGCAGCACCGGGAACAAAGCGACGCGGAACGACAGAAACTGATCGAGGCCGTCGCCCAAGCCAAAGTCTATCTCATTGAAGCCCTGGCGAATCACGGCGACTCCCTTGCAACTGTGAGACCCAATGAGTACTTAAACCTGATTATCACTACCGATGATGGTGGCCTGTTTTTTGCAGGCGCGGACGAGCCGAGGGCCCGGCGGCAAATCATCTCCGTTCAGAAATCGGTCATTACCGATTACAAGGCAGGCCGCCTCAGCCTAGACGCATTCAAGCAGAAAGTCCTTCAGTACGAAGAATAGGCATGATTCTCGGATTGCCGATTGCGGACTGACTCATTTTTCAATCCGCAATCCGCAATCCGCAATCCGCAATTGATACAGCCGCAGAACGATCCCGCACTCCCGCAAGAGCATCAGGGCCCTTTCGTTGAGCGGGTAATCCTGGTTGTAGACGACCTCCCGTATTCCGCTGTTGATGATCATCTTTGTGCAAAGCAGACAGGGGGCGAACGTTGTATATAGTGTAGCTCCTTTGAGGCTCGTGCCGTGATAGGCGGCCTGCGTGATCGCATTTTCCTCCCCATGGCAACACAGGCACTCCTCGAGCCCCGTCCCGCTCTGAGCCATGCTGTTACAGCGCGGGCAGCCGCCCTCGTTGCAGTTGCGGGCCCCCTTCGGCGTGCCGTTGTAACCGGTAGAGATCACCCGTCTATCCTTGACAATGATCGCGGCAACTTTGCGCTTTATGCAGTTACTGCGGGAGGCAACCACCTTTGCAATATTCATGAAATACTCGTCCCATTCCGGCCTGCGGAAATTGCTCATGAGCCGCGGCAGGATTTCGTCAAGGCGCCTATGCAGGTCAGTGATGGACCCGTCGTTTTGGACCACAATGTCCGACAGATTCTGAGTTGCGATCAACTGCTGGGTGGTGGGATCACTGGAGCTGAGTTCCTTGGCTTCTTCAGCGATGAACTGATCCAATGTCCGGGCGGCTCCCTCCCTGCCGCGCAATTTGCTTCGTTCGAATCGAACTGACGGGTCCGCCTGCACTGCAAGCAGGGTGAAATCCTGGCGGCGTCTGAGCACCTCGACCTCCGTCGGATTCCGGATGGAGTCGACGACATAGTTCCGATCGTGTCCCAGACGCTTCAGAATTCGTTCGGCGAGGACCCCCGCACCGTGTGCTGCACGAAGTTCATTGCCGACCTCAATGAGGATCTCCCGCGTGATTTCCCGTCCACGCCTGCGGATCTCGTCACGGATCTCATCGGACAGAGAATGGTATTCGAAACCTCGAACACCAAGGTATTGTGCAACTTCCGTTTTCCCGGAAGCATTACGACCGGTTAGACCTATGATCATGGAGTCAGCCTGGAAGCTCTTCTTGCGAGAAACCCCAAACTAATGTCC
>DASQID010000646.1:0-5223 GCA_035631775.1 Acidobacteriota bacterium | reverse complement strand
GGCGACCGTGGGGTCTGATGACCCCACGCACATCACCACATCTTGTTTTTGCGCGAGCCCTAAGGGTAGGACGTCCCTGTTTACAGGTACTTTCCCACGATGCAGCCCAGTCTCTGTTTCGTCTCTTCGGAAACGAGGGTCCTGTCGGTAATCAAGGCATACTTCAGCGCCTGCTCACACCGGCACCTTCGGATTTCCGGAAGTCTCTCGACCGTATGGAGGATTATAGACTGAGCATTCCTGCTGTTCTGCATCAGGTTCCCGATGATCATCTCGACGGAGACCGAATCGTGCGACTCGTGCCAGCAGTCATAGTCGGTTACCAAGGCCAGGGTGACATAGCAAATCTCCGCCTCGCGAGCCAGCTTCGCCTCCTGGAGATTTGTCATTCCGATGACGTCCATACCCCAACTGCGATAGAGGCGCGACTCCGCTTTGGTGGAAAAAGCGGGTCCCTCCATGCATAGATAGGTGCCCCCCTTCTTTGCCGAGATTCCTGCGACTTGCGCGGCGCGGCAGACCTGGTCAAGCAGTTCGGGGCAGACCGGGTCGGCAAATGAGACATGCGCTACGAGACCGTTCCCGAAAAAGGTGGAGACGCGTCCGCGGGTGCGGTCGACAAACTGGTCCGGCAAAAGGATGTCCAACGGTGCCAGCTCTTCCTTCAGCGAACCGACTGCACTGGCCGAGAGTATCCTCTCAACCCCCAGGAGTTTCATTGCGAAGATGTTTGCGCGGAAATTCAGCTCGGAGGGCATGAGACGGTGACCGCGTCCGTGTCGTGCAAGAAAGGCGACGCGCCTGCCCCTCAGGGTTCCCACAATGAACTTGTCCGACGGCGGTCCAAATGGAGTGTCTATGGAGATCTCATTCCGCTCGGTCAGCTCCACCATGTCATATAAGCCGCTTCCGCCAATGATTCCGATCTTTACCTGTTCCATAAGCCCCGCGACCTCGTTATTGGTGCTGCGACAGTTCGACCAGCACTCCGCCTGTGCTCGACGGGTGCAAAAAGGCAACGAGGCAATCCCCGGCTCCGACCCGAGGAGTCTCGTCGATCATTCGTATCCCTGCCTCTTTCAGCCTGCTCAGCTCCTGCCGGATGTCCTCAACCTGCAAACAGATGTGATGCATTCCCTCGCCCCGCTTCGCGATAAAGCGAGCGACCGGAGAGGAATCGCCGATCGCTTCCAGCAGTTCGAGGCGGCTTTCCCCGATCGGCAGCACTGCCACCCGGGTCCCTTGATCGACGACCTCTTCTATGCGCTCCAGGTGAAGGCCAAGAGCGTCAGTATAAACGCGGAGCGCCTGATCCAGAGATCGCACCGCCATGCCGACGTGATCGATTTTCGTGTACAAATCCCTCCCCCTCCAACTCTTTGCGCGTTCGCGTCCTTGCGGTGTCTTTTGGGGATCACCGCACATCAATCCTTTATCTCCAACAGTTTGTCAGCAGCAGTGAAGGGATCGATTCTGCGCTCCGCCACCGCGCGTGCGAGATCCTCCAGTCGCTCCTTCTTGTCGCTCTGACGCAATAAGCTTTCGAGAATCCGCGCTTGGATTACCTCCAGCAGACGGTCCTTCTGAATCTGAATGGACCGCTTCCGCTGATAAGGAGATGCCTGCAGAAAAGTCCGATACTTCGTGATTTCCTCGATGCATGCGTCAATTCCCTGCCCTTTCGAGGCAACCGTGCGAACCACAGCCGGCTTCCAGCCGTCGGGCCGCGTGCTGATCGCCAGCAATGCATTCAGTTCGATTTCCACACGGCCCACGCCGGCATGATCGGCTTTATTTATCACGAAAATGTCGCCGATCTCCATGATGCCCGCCTTCATCGCCTGAATGTCGTCTCCCATTCCCGGCACCAGAAGGACGAGGGTAGCATCTGCAGTCCGGGCAATCTCCACCTCATCCTGTCCAACGCCGACTGTCTCGATCAGGACTGTATCGAAACCGGCAGCATCCATAATCATCAGGACATCGTTAGTGGCACGGGAGAGACCCCCCAAGTGTCCCCGAGTTGCCATGCTGCGGATGAATGTTCCCGGGTCCAGGCTGCGGGACTGCATCCGGATCCGGTCGCCGAGAATGGCACCCCCACTGAAAGGGCTGGTCGGATCTACTGCGATTATACCGACCTTCCGTGAGTCGCTACCAAATCGTTCCGCGAGACAGTCCACGAGCGTGCTCTTGCCCGATCCAGGCGCGCCGGTTACGCCGACGGAGAAGCATCGCCCCGTGTGCGGGAAGAGTTCGCGCAGATACGGCACGGCCATGAGAAGGTCGTTTTCCACCAGTGAAATTAATCGCGCGACGGCTCGAAAGTCTCCGCCCAGTACATCCCTGATTATTTCGGGTTCTGCCTTAGGAACGGATGCATGACTAGGGGGCATGGAAGCGGTTCGCCGGGAGAAGGATCATTTCAATATCTGACGGGAGATCACTATACGCTGGATCTCACTGGTACCTTCGCCGATCGTGCAAAGCTTGACATCCCGGTAGTACTTTTCCACGGGAAAGTCTTTGATGAAGCCGTATCCGCCGTGAATCTGCACCGCTTCATTGGCCACACGCACCGCGACCTCTCCGGAGAACAACTTCGCCATGGACGATTCCTTGGTTGTCGGCCTCCCCTGCTGCTTGAGCTCGGCGGCCTTGAGCGTCAGCAGGCGAGCCGCCTCTATTTCAGTAGCCATGTCCGCGAGCTTGAACTGGATGGCTTGAAATTCCGCGATGGCCTTGCCGAACTGCCTTCTTTCTTTGGCGTACTTGATGGAATGCTCGTACGCTCCTTGCGCCATCCCCACCGCAAGTGCTGCAATCGAGATTCGTCCGCCGTCGAGGACGCGGAGCGAATCGATGAATCCCTCACCCTCGGCGCCGAGGAGATTCGCCGAAGGCAAACGGCAATCCTCGAGAGTAATGCTTGCAGTGTCGCTCGCGCGCAGGCCCAATTTGTTCTCCTTCTTTCCGATGAAAAATCCCGGAGTGCCCCGCTCAACGATGAAGGCAGAAATGCCGTGGTCCTTCCTGTCCCGATTCGTGACCGCCATCAGGACATAGCTGTCGGCGATCGAGGCGTTGGTAATGAAGTTTTTCGACCCGTTGAGGATGTACGCGTCGCCGTCCCGAACGGCTGTTGTTCTGGTGCCGCCGGCGTCACTTCCAGCGCCGGCTTCGGTCAGACCCCAAGCTCCGATTTTCTTCCCGGAGGCCAGAGCCGGCAGAAAGCGGCGCTTTTGTTCCTCGCTGCCTGCGGAGAAGATATGATTGAGGCAAAGCGAGTTGTGAGCCGCAGCGAACAGCCCGATGGAGCCATCAACACGCGACAGCTCCTCTATTACGGCGACGTACTCGGGGTAGGAAAGCTCGCTGCCGCCGTATTCGGCAGGGATCACAGCTCCCATGACCCCCAGTTCTGCGAGTTTGGGAATCAGCTCCATTGGAAACCGCTGCGCTTCATCCCACTCCAGGACATGCGGTGCGATTTCGGATTCGGCGAACTCGCGCATCGTCTGGCGAAGGATCTTCGTCGCTTCGGGGATTTCGTTAATCATGGTTTTGCCGTTTTGAGAATTTGGTCAAACGCGTCCGCGGCTGCCACCACATCCTTGCGGTTTACGTCCACATGGGTCAGCAGGCGAATCGTGGCTGCATCGACGGTGCCCACAAGCACATCGCGCTCCTTGAGCAGCGAAGCGAGCCTGGAACTGCCGAATCCCGTGCGCGCTATTCCCACGATTACGATGTTCGTTCGCACTTTGGAGGGATCCACATCCAGGCTGCGGATTTGGGCCAGGCGCTCTGCGAGGGCACGCGCATTTTGGTGATCTTCACAAAGCCGGCTGGGCATTTTCTCGAGTGCTATCAAACCTGCTGCGGCGAGCACTCCCGCCTGACGCATGCCGCCTCCCATCATTTTGCGGACACTGCGCGCCTTTTCGATGAAGTTCGAACTGCCGACTACCATGGACCCTACGGGTGCAGCCAGGCCCTTGGAGAGGCAGAACATCACGGAGTCGCACCCCCGCGTCAGTGAAGCAACATCACCGCCAAGAGCCGTCGCCGCGTTGAATATGCGTGCTCCATCCATGTGTACGGGCAGGCCCGCGGCGTGGGCATTTTCGCAAATGTCTTCGATCTGATCTTTGGTATAGACCGTTCCGCCGGCCATGTTGTGCGTATTTTCGAGGGTAATCAGACCCGTCTGGGCACGGTAATAGATCTTCGGCCGGATCGCGGGCCGAATCGCATCCCAGCTAAGAATACCATCCGGAGCAGATATAGGGCGGGCGAGAACACCACTGATCGCGGCCATGGCTGCCATTTCGTAATTGTAGATGTGACCGCGCTCCTCCGTTATCACCTCCTGCCCGGGATTCGTGTGGATGCGTACGGCAATCTGGTTTCCCATCGTGCCCGAGGGAACGAACAACGCAGCCTCCCGTTGAAAAATGGCTGCGGCTCGCTCCTGCAACCGGTTTATCGTGGGATCCTCCAGATAGACATCGTCGCCCACCTCGGCCGCCGCCATTGCCTCGCGCATTTCTGCCGTGGGCTTCGTCACCGTGTCACTTCTCAGATCAATCGGCAAATCGATCCTCCCGTGGCGTCAGGTCTTGATAATTTCATTTTTGGCTTAGAATCGCCCCGCGTGGCCCAGTGCAGCGTGCTAAAATGAAATTTTCAAGACCACCATTTAGAAGGCTACACGAAACTCTGAAATACCTCATTGGAAAGAAGCATGCCTCGCGGCGTAAGTCGAATCACGGCATCCTGCCGTTCCAGCAGGCCCCTCGAACACATTTCGTTCAAGGTACCTTCATAGCTTTTCAGCTGCTTCGACTCGTAGCTCTCGCTGATCTGCTGCCAGTCGATCCCCCGGTTCAGGCGTAGGCCGAGAAAGAGGGTTTCCTCCAACGCCGCGGAGGGCGCGACAGCCGACTCCCATTCGACGGGTGAGCCGTCCGATTCAATGGTTCGGAGGTAGGCATTCATGTCGCTCAAATTCGCATACCTGAACCGGCCGTCGTAGGAGTGGCTGCCGACTCCGAAACCCAGAACCGGTTCCCGCGTCCAGTATTTCAAATTGTGACGGCATTGCCTTCCAGTGCGGGCAAAGTTGCTGATTTCGTACTGCTCGTATCCACAACGCGTGAAGAACTCGAGTGTGCGCAGATATAAATCACAGGTGAGGTCATCTTCCGGAACTGAGCAGCG
>DASQID010000645.1:0-6701 GCA_035631775.1 Acidobacteriota bacterium | reverse complement strand
TCTTTGCCCTCAATGACATGCGTAACTGCCCTTGCTCCGGGGATAACCTCGCCTTCGAGATCCGTAGTCAGGAAGATCCTGCTTCCCCAAACGACGGGAGACGAATGCCCGCGTCCCGGAATCGCCGTCTTCCACAGGATGCTCCTGTCACGGCCCCACTCGAGCGGCAGATCTGTCTCGGTTGAAACTCCGGTGCCATCGGGCCCGCGCCACTGAGGCCAGTTGGTTCCCTTTGCACTGGCGGACTGTGAGAGTGAACTGCCGTAGAGGACCACCGTCATGCAGATGACAACAGCTGGAAAGAAGCGTTTCATGCTATTCCCACTCCTGAAGATTTCCGGCTCGCAAAGGAGTTTCGCGACAGTATCTCATGCGCGGGGCGCGCACCCAAGCGCATGAAAACGGCCCCCATTCATCCGTTCGGAGCAACCACGGAGTTTGGCGTCCTTCGCGTCTTTGCGCCTTGGCGGTGGCTTCTTAAAAAGCCACCGCCGAGACGCGAAGTGAAGGTTGGTAGTGCAAATGCCCTTGCCCTCGGTACCCTGCCGCGATACAACTACTTCCTAAATGCACCTTGCAGGTATTTGCGCTTTTGAACGCACAGTGGCTGGGTTCCGTACATCCATTCCGACGTCCCCGAATAGTCGATGACCGACTCCCCGGGCGTAGGCCAAATCGAGGTGAGACCATGCAACTCCTGTTCAAACTGGCTCTAATCATGCTCACTCTGGTACTGGCGGGGATTATGATATCTGCGCAGGAACGCGATCGCAGCAAGATTCCCGAACGATACAGGTGGAACACTTCCGACATTTACCCGTCGGATGCGGCCTGGCAGGAAGCGAAACAGAAACTCGTAGCCGAACTTCCCCAGGTCTCGAAGTACCGGAGTTTGCTCGCCTCCTCGGCTCCGCAGCTGTGGGAGTGCCTTGACATGGTGTCGCGTTTGACCAAGGAACTCGCGCGGCTCTCCACTTACGCCAGCCTCAATCTAGACCAGGACACACGGGTACAGTCCTATCTGGCCATGCAGCAGGAAATGAGCCAGATCAGCTCGTCCTTTGGCGCGGCCACAGCGTTTATCGAGCCGGAAATCCTCAAAATGGATACTGCAAAGGTGCAGTCGTTTCTCCAGGGTGAGCCGAAGCTCGCAGTCTACCGCCATTACCTCGATGACATCCTGCGGCGCAAGGCGCACACAGGAACCGAAGGGGAGGAGAAAATCATCGCGGAAGCTGGACTGATGGCAGACTCCCCTTCGAGCATCCATGATGTATTTTCCGACGCGGATTTCCCCTTCCCGGAGCTCAAATTGAGCGACGGCAAGATAGCGAAGCTGGATTCGGCGGGTTTCAGCCTGCATCGCGCCTCAGCAATCCGGGAAGATCGCGAAAGGGTATTTCGGGCATTCATGGGCCGCCTGAACGACTACCGGCGCACCTTTGGAGCACAGCTGAACGCGCAGGTGAGACAGGACCTCTTTTATGTGAAAGCGCGCAAGTACAACTCCTGTCTGGAAAGTGCCCTGGATTCCAACAACATCCCGACCTCGGTCTACTCCAGCCTGGTTGATAACGTGAACCGGCAGCTCGGCACCTTTCACCGCTACCTGAAACTGCGCCAGAGAATTCTCGGCGTGGATCAGCTGCACTACTACGATCTGTATGCGCCCCTCGTACCTAGTGCAGATCTGCGATACTCGGTGGAAGAGGCGGAAAAGCGTGTGCAAGCCGCGCTGAAGCCGCTGGGCGAGGATTATGTCAGCACGGTGAGAAATGCCTTCGGCGGACGATGGATCGACTTCTATCCCACCGAAGCAAAGCGATCCGGCGCCTACTCAAATGGTGCCGCATACGATGTGCACCCGTATGTGCTGCTCAACTACAACGGCAAGTACGATGATGTGAGCACACTCGCCCACGAACTGGGCCACACGATGCACAGTCACCTCTCGAACAAGACTCAGCCCTATCCGACCTCGCAGTACCCGATCTTCGTGGCGGAGGTCGCCTCCACATTCAACGAGGCGCTGCTATTGGATTACATGTTGAATCAGATTAAAGACGACAAGGTGCGCCTCTCGCTGCTCGGCAACTATCTGGAAGGGATCAAGGGCACTGTATTCCGCCAGACGCAGTTCGCGGAGTTCGAGCTGCGAATTCACGAAATGGTGGAGAAGGGCACACCACTCACGGGGGACGCTCTGAACGAAGTCTACAAAAAGCTGGTAAGAAAGTATTACGGTCACGACAAAGGCATATGCGTGGTGGACGACGAGATCCAGGCGGAATGGATGTTTATTCCGCACTTCTATTACAACTTCTATGTGTACCAGTATGCAACGGCGTTCACCGCTTCCGCCTCCTTGTCCGAGAGCGTGATCTCCGGAGATAAGTCGGCAACTCGCAAGTATCTCGAGTTTCTTTGTTCCGGGGGCACCGACTATCCGATCGAGTTGCTGAAAAAGGCCGGCGTCGACATGACTACTGCTGCCCCATTCGACCTCACGATGAGAAAGATGAACCGAGTCATGGACGAAATGGAAAGGATCCTGTCGGAGGCGTCCTCAGGCAGCAAACGATAGCCAAAAATCTGCCACGAATTACTCGAATTTAGCGAAATACTCTCTGTTTGTGTAATTCGTGGCAGAGGTTCTCATCGCATTCGGCGGTAGATGTTGAAACCGAGCGAGACGTCGGACTGACCGGGATTCACCGCGTATTCGGCCGGAGTAAAATCCCGGCTCGAGGAAACGAGAATAGTGAATACGTGGCCCCAACTCCGCATCTCGATCCCGGTCGAAATGGTGGGACGATGACGTCCAAACCCTCCGAATCCCGCCAACCGGGGCACGATTTCACCGACAATGGAGAACCTGGAGTTGATGGCAATGTCACCTCCCACACCCAATGAGAAGGTGTTGTTGCTGTCCGGGTTGATGGCATCGGATCGGCGGAGGTCAACCAGAGCTCTGTCCCTGCTGTGGAAGACGGCCGTTGGAACGACATACAGGCTGAGGCCCTTGTAATCGATCCTGGATGCCAACTGGAGGTATGGAGAGTACTGGCGCTCAAGATTCCTCTGCCCCTCCACTCCACCCACGAGGGACATTTTCCAGAAGGATTCCTTCTGGGTTTGAATTTCGTAGGTTCCCGTCCAGGCAATGACTTCACCAAACCGTGCGCGCGAAACACCCAGGCTGAACCGGTCCGTGAATGCATGGTTCACCGCCAGATTG
The DNA here is from genome assembly GCA_035631775.1 of Acidobacteriota bacterium. Classification (GTDB taxonomy): domain Bacteria; phylum Acidobacteriota; class UBA6911; order UBA6911; family UBA6911; genus DASQID01. The sequence goes on along the minus strand of DASQID010000645.1, from coordinate 3,463 downwards.
ATATTGGCACCCGAGTCCACCCCGAAAGCATCTCCGGGCCTCGAGTCGGGAAGGCTTTCCACGAAGCGATGCTGTATGTGCATCTCGAAGGCGCCCTTTCGCAGGTGAACCGGGGCCGGTAGATCGACAATCTTCGATGCGTCGTTTACCCGGTCACCCCACTTGGCTTCCTTTTTGCGCGCCGGCTCCTTGTGCGCGGGCTCAGGGGCCGCATATGTCATGGCTCCCACCCCGCTCCAGGCACCGGCGGTATAGATGTAATCACCGGTGGGGTTGTTGTTGGAGTTGGATGCATTGCCGCTCGCATTGAAGATCACCAGGCCTCCGGAAGGGTCAGGCGCGATCCAGTTGAAGTGGAACTCGACCGTTCCGTCTGCGGTTCCCGCACGCGTGCCTGCCTCGGTGTGTTCGATATACTGGATGCCTTCGGACTCCACTACCTGTGTCATCTCATCAGCCGGCACTAGCTTGCCGGCCTGTTTCCCGGTATTTGCGAAACGCGCGGAGAGTTCGAATCCCCAGCGCGACTGCCCGGGCTGACCGAGCACGACCGTAACAGGGTAGGTTGTTCCGGAGGTGAACGATTTCGGCGCTCCCACGATCTGGAAAACGCCTCCGCGGAGTCGCCCCTCGTTCAGCGGATAGCTCTGGTGACAAGAGGTGCACGTGGCCTCCCCAAATCCTCCGGTCAACCTGGGCAATGGCCCGCGTGAGTAACTGAGAAGTATTGTCGCCGTACCCAGAATCATGGCCGGCAATAGAGGCATGAAGCGTATCGATCTCATCAGTCATTCCTTTCTTTGGGGTTGTGAGACCCCTCGCGCTGGGACCGTCCCCGAGCTGTCAGAATGCAAGCACGGCCGTTCATCGTTGCCGACGCATGCGTGGGGGGACGTTAGCAATTGCCGTTCCAGGAGTCAAATCAGAGTAATCTTGGCCAATCTTGACCTTTGACTACTCTCGACACCGTCGTTAGTATTATTGGCGACACAATATGTGACACCTGCTGAATCCATCATGGCACGTATTGTGTCGAATTCGGGTTTGGTGCGGTTGTCTTAATTCCGACAAAAACGTCCTTAGGGGCCGGCGCGGGGATAAGAGTTCACTCCCGCATCCGGCAGGAGCCGAAAGAAGTCGTCCCCGAAAGCCTGGTAATTGCTCTATGTCGACTGATTCGCAAGGAACGGTTCTGATAGTCGATGACAATCAGGAGTTTGGTCTGGTTACAAAGACCCTGGTTGAAGTCGAAGGATTCTCGGCGTGCCTGGCGGCGACCGGCGCGGAAGCTTTGCGCCGCCTGCGGGATCAGGAAATTGATGTCGTGCTGCTGGATTGGGTGCTTGGCAATGCTTCGGGCCTGAACGTTCTTCGTGAGATCGTGAGAAGCTATCCGCATCTGCCGGTCACGGTGATTACCGGTCACGGCTCGATGGAATCGGCTGCGGAAGCCTTGCGTGAAGGGGCGTTCGATTACATCGGCAAGCCCTTTCAGGCCTCCGCACTGATCGCGAGCATTCGGCGGGCGCTTGAATGGCGCACTCATTTGAGGGAGCGGGTCGCCGACTCTCTCCCCCAGGCGCCGGTCTTGACTTCGATCATCGGCAAGAGTCCCGGCATGATTGCCGTCTACCGCATGATTGCCAGGGTCGCGCCTACGGATTCGACCGTGCTGATAGTCGGCGAGAGCGGCACCGGCAAGGAACTGGTGGCGCGTGCACTGCACGACAACTCCAGGCGCGCGAAGCTGCCCTTTGTTGCGGTCAATTGCGGAGCACTTCCAGAGGCATTGCTGGAATCAGAGTTGTTCGGCCACGTGCGAGGCTCGTTCACGGGCGCGCAGGCCAATCACCGCGGAGTGTTTGAAACCGCCAATGGAGGCACCATTTTCCTGGACGAGATCTCGGAAACCTCCCAGGCGTTCCAGGTAAAGCTGCTGAGGGTGCTCCAGGAACACGAGATCCGGCCTGTGGGCGCGAGTGAGGCGCGGCGTGTGGATGCCCGCGTCGTGGCTGCTACAAACCGGCGGATTCCGGATTTGCTCGGGTCCGACAACTTTCGCCGCGACCTGCTCTATCGCTTGAGTGTCATCAACATCGAACTGCCGCCGCTACGGGAGCGCCGGGAAGATGTCGCCCTGCTATTGGACCATTTCTTGCGTAGAGCTAACAGCAAACTCGGCCGCACGGTGCTTGCCACGCCGGATACCATCGCATGGCTGAGTTCTCTGGAGTGGCCGGGGAACGTGAGAGAACTGGAGAACGCGGTAGAACGCGCCGTCACGCTCAACGTCGGCGGCCATCTGGTGCCGGACGACTTTACACAGTTTGCACTTGCTCCCATGACGAACTCACCTGAGTCGCAACGTGGTACGAACCATTCGGATGCGATCCCGGACGACAACAACTGGCTGTGCAGGTTGCCGCTGACATTGGCTGAGGTTGAACGCGAGCACATACTCGCCACGCTGCGATTCACGAAAGGAAACAGGCTGCGCGCCGCCGACCTGTTGGGAATCGGGCGCTACTCGCTTTATCGCAAGGCTAAACGCCTGGGCATCGACCTCGACGGGTTATCTTCTTCGACCAAAGGGAACCCCGAGCCTCGGCTGGAATAATCAAACACGCTTTGAAGGCGTGGCATTAGAGTGCGGCGCCACAGCGCTGCTCTGTAGTTCGGCCATTTCTGCCAGATGGTGAAACTGACGCAACCTTGAATCGACGGAGAGGACCTATTGCCACTAAAGCGAAATCGCGATCCCGCGATATGAGAAATGGCATGGGATTGCTGCTCTCATTTGTGATGCTCATGCCGGCATCTTCCGCAACGCGTGCGCACTCTGCCGATCTGCAGGTCCCCGGCAGCGGGAGGTGCTCCGTTCATGGGCGCGTCGAGATCGTGAATCCCAAGGTCAAACTGCGGGGCGGCAAGGCCGACGCCGGCGGCGTTGTCGTCTGGCTGACTCCGGTGAAGGGAACCCCAAAGCCGGCAAGTGCCCCCTCACAGAAAAGGAGCCTCGAGCAGCAAGACAAACGCTTCGTTCCGCACATCATGGTCGTTCAAGTCGGCACCGAGGTCGACTTCCCGAATCTCGATCCTTTTTTTCATAATGTCTTTTCCGTGTTCAACGGAAAGCCGTTTGACCTGGGTCTGTACACGAACGGCGAATCCAGGCCGGTGCGTTTCGACCGCCCCGGCATTTCCTATATTTTTTGCAACATCCACCCCCAGATGAGCGCAGTCGTCGTGGCCGTCACGTCTCCCTACTTTGCCGTCAGTGCGCCGGACGGAACTTACGCTATCAAGAATGTGCCGACAGGCAGCTACGATCTGCGCCTGTGGCACGAACGATGCGCTGAACAGCAACTGGCGGCGCAGAGCCGGGTGGTCTCAGTTAAATCGGCGCTATCGGAATTGGGCGTGATCAGGCTCGACGAGGCCGGATACATTCCCAGGGCTCACA
>DASQID010000644.1:0-3158 GCA_035631775.1 Acidobacteriota bacterium | reverse complement strand
CGTGAGTCTTCTATTCTCAATCGCGATTATTTTGATCCCATTTATCGCCAGCAGATTAGTGCGAGGAGACGTCGGCGGCACCGATTTTGCCCTCCTCTCTGCAATGGGCTTTTACGCCGGCGCAACCGCTAAGTTGTTGCTCGGTTCGACGGCCTCATCACAAGCACTCCCAGCCGGTCCACCCTCAGCTATGTCAGAGCCCGGCCCACCTTCCGGCGGTGGGCCGGGTCCAATTGGAGCCGCAGCAGGATCGAATGCTGGTTCCGGAGGAGGCTTGCTTTCTGAATCTAAACCGCCCACGCCGTTGAGCGTGAGCTCAGGTGCCAACGCTGCAGGTTCTGCTGGCGAGATCGGCGCGGGCGGCGCTGTGGTGGCGGTTTGAAACACTTGGCCAGGTGGATGGAACTGCTGGATTGATTGCAATGAAAACGGATAAGAAATCGATCACAAACCCCGAGATTCTGGCATACACGAAATACTACGAGCACGACGGACTCCTCCGCGCTTACGCGAACCGCGCCATGTATTTGGCGATGTTGTTCGGTGTCATCGCGCTCGCCTCCCTCGGGTTCGCCATCTACGTCCGACTTCAGCCGCCAACCGTGATTCGCGTGGATAAAGACGGTGAAGCAACCGTTGTGGGCGCGCGATCGGGAGTAAACCCGGTGGCGCGCTTGGCCGGGGCACTCTCGGCAGAGGCTGCGATCACCACCGATTCAGCGGCTCCCACCGATCTCGAGGGGCGAGCCGTTTTGCGCCGATTCCTGCAGCACTACCTCTCCTATACGCCTGACTCGGTGACACGGAATTTCGCGGAGTCTTTGAACATGATGACGGCGAACCTCCGCAAGTTAAGTATGGACAAGCTGCGGGACGACGACACCATCGGAAAGATCCAGCAGGATCAGATCATCTCCGATTTCCGGATTCGCTCGATCGAACGCTCGAAAGACGCTCCCTGGAGCTATGCCGTGTTCGGCGTGAAGGAGATTCACAAGATCAAGAACGGCACCGAGGTGACGGACCGGATCGTGGGCCAGTACAACCTCAGGCTGGTTGACGACCGGCGTACCGAACTCAACCCGAGCGGCCTCCTTGTCGCGGACTACTCCGAACAGCAGATGGTAGGCGAACGGGACAACGGTCTCCTGCAACGCAGTGAACTCGATAAATGAAAAAGGATAGGAAGACGAATATGGCGACCATGCTTAGCTCCGCTGCTGACGAAAGGACAAGCCAAGACAGTACTAGACCTGTCATCAGGCCATCGCGGCGCGCCCGCCCGGCAGTCGATGAGGAAAGTACGCCGGGGGCTCGTTTTTTCCTACCGAAGGCTGGAACAAACGGGAATTCGCTCGAGTTGGGCCGTGAACTTGCGAGCGAAGGCGAAGCCCGGGTTGAGGCGCTCAAGCTGGGGGTGACCTACTATGCCGTTCAAGAGTGGCGTCCGGTCGCAGATTTCGCCGGCAAGAATCCCGAACTCAAGCGCGAAGCGGTCACCAGAAGCGGACCAGGATGAGGTCTCGATCACAATTTGGAATTTATAGCACGAGGTTTCATGACAGACGTTGGTCTGTAGTGAGCGATCCACAAGCTGATTGTGGATGAGTGCTGGTCCGGTTCTCTTTGTTGAACCTGGCTGGAAAACTGAAACGTTTTCGACCGGGACAGCGAAGAGAGCCGCACGAGCGCCCTCCGATCTGTTCTGGTTTGTTCAGACAGAAAGGAGGAAGAGAAATGGTGAAGCAACGGTTCTTGACGCACTTCAAACCGTGGCTTTTCGCCGTAGGCAAAGCCGGTGCGCTGATCGTGGGCTATCAACTCTTCGACCAGATTCGCACGCGACTTCAACATCCGCCTCTCAACATCGCTGATGTTTTGATGGCGGCAACTGTCGCGATCTCTGTGCTCGCTTTGTTTTGTGTGATGTGGGCATGGGGAGAGTGGTTCTGGTTCAGACTTCGCAGCTTCGTAAGTTTTTCGCGGGAGTTCAGGCTAGCCCTCCGAAACCATCGGAGTCAGCGGAGATTGAGAACTTCCGAACGATCACTGGAAGTATGAGCTAAACAAATCCAACTCGTGGGCCTGGCGCTCGCTGCCTGGCCGAAAAGCCATTTCACCGTTTTCGGCAAGGGGCAGCGATCGGGGGACACGAGCCTCCTTCTCTGTCCTTTGCCCGACAGAAAAGGAGATCAGATATGTCGCACGTTTTGGAGCACGGAACGCTACCGGTCCTTGCGTTCGAACTCGACCGCGAGGGTCGCTTGTCCAGGAAAACTATGAGGCTCAGCCGCGAAGAAACGCTGACCAACACTCTGCTTCAAGGCTTCTGTCCGGGGATCCGCGTTGCCACGGTGGACGTGCCAACCGAGCCCCTCGACGGCTGCGAGCAGGCGATGGTCGAACAGGCTCTGGCGCGGGTTGAATTCGATGGGATTCGCTACAGCCTCGTGGGCGCTAGTGGCAGTGCGAAAAAGGGAAAGTTCTACGCGGTCGAATCTCGTTATGAGAAGAAGCTGGCGGAGAGATTTCGCTTTTCGCCACAGGCGGCCATGACCTACTTCGGCATTCTGGTGTCTTCGTGCAAGGTCATGATCGAAGTCCCGGATTCGAGAGTGCTGGTCGTGGAAGATCGGGAACTCGGAACCAACGACTGCCGCGGATGGCTGTCGGAGTCACTGTTCAGGAGGCTTCAGGCAAAACACCGCGAGAACCTCTTGGCAGATGAAATGAAAAAGCTGCTCATGCACTCGCAAAAGAGCCATCTGGATACGCCGGACTTCCAATTGGATCCAGCTGACGAGGTGGTTCTCAGACAACAGGCCGCAGCACGAATCGCTCGAAAGCTTCTGCGCGGCAATCGCTTCTATCAATTTCGTCTGGCATTCGACAAGACGCAGGCGAAGGGCTCGTTCAAGGTGATGGCGGATGATTTGTCGGAGCAGCTCGAGGCCGACATCATCCTGCCGAAGTCGTCCATCAAGCCCAAGTATCAAGGCGGGGTGCTGCGATCGATCCGGTCGGCACTGGGAGATCGGCAGGCGCACTGTTTTCGTGGGTCTGCGTTGATCGGCATTCGGGATGTCTCGCGGAATCTCGAATTCCAGTCAAGCTACACCCTGGTCGAACATGCCCCTCAGGACTGCATTGAACTTGAG
>DASQID010000643.1:0-5696 GCA_035631775.1 Acidobacteriota bacterium | reverse complement strand
GGCATGGCCTGGTTGGGGAGAGGGACCATTCGGTGAGGCCGCGGAGGAGGAGGGGGTGTTAGGTATGGCCGCGGAGACGGTGCGGATATTTGAGGGAGGGATTCAACAGGCATGGCCTGGTTGGGGAGAGGGACCATACGGTGAGGCCGCGGAGGGGGAAGGGGGTGTTAGGTATGGCCCCGGAGGGGCCAGAGCAAGTAGCCCCGGGCAAGCGAAGCGCAGCCCGGGGTCGCTCGAGCGAATACAGGCAAGCCCTGGAAGGGCGACAGAATTTGTCGCTCAGATGGTGAGCTCCGCCGTTAGGATGGCAGGAGGATACCATGTCGTCCACGCACCTGAGCCTTTACTATCACATCATCTTCAGCACCAAGATGCGACGTGCATGCATTCGAGACTCCTGGGAAGAAAGGCTGCACCACTATTTGGGGGGCATCCTTCGCGGTTTGAACGGGATCTCCAAGCAAATCGGAGGAACAGCTGATCATGTCCATATCCTGGCAAGCCTCGGCGCAATACATCGTCTCGCCGATGTTGTCAGAGAACTCAAATCGGAATCCTCTAAATGGGTGCACGAGGTCGTCGGCGTGCGGCTGTTTGGATGGCAAGACGGCTACGGTGCGTTTACTGTAGGCAAGTCACAAATTGACGAGGTGAAACAATATATTCAAGGTCAGAAGGAGCACCATCGGGGGAAGACCTTTCAGGAGGAGTATCTGGAGCTGTTGCGTGAAAGCGGCGTCGATTTTGACGAGAGGTTCCTTTGGTGATCTGTGATTATTCTGTCGCCCCTCCGGGGCTTTTTGCGAGGCCAAACCAATCCGGGGGCTGCGCTGCGCTTGCCCCCGGCTACTGGCTTTGGCCCCTCCGGGGCCATTGAATTACCGGCAGCCCCTGGGGGAGGGAACTGAGCGCGCCCTCCGGGGCCATCGAATTTCCGGCAGCACCTGGGGAGGGAACTCAGCGCGCCCTCCGGGGCCATTGAATCTCTCGAAGGATGCTTGGCAGGCTGCAGGTTATGGCTTGGATGAAGCCGTCGCTCACACGCCACCAGCCGGAGAAGATGCGCGAAGATTCCAGGCAGCGGACGTTAAGGGGATTCCAGGCCTCCCTGTCCTCTGCCTCGGGAAGGGAAACGATCACGCTGCGGGTGTCGCGCCGCAGACCCTGGCGTAAGGATTTGAGCGCGCTTTCCTTGGCACACCAGATCAGCGTAATAACCATCGCGCGTTCCGCGACATCGGCCCTCGAAACCAGTACACCCTCCTCAGGCGTGAAGTAGTCCTCGACGAGACTTTCGTCCCGGGGTTCAATTTTCTCCAGATCGCATCCGACCGTGTTCGAACGGTCGCCCACGATGCACAGGCTTTTTCCCGCACTGTGGCTAATCGAGAGGGAGACGGGAGCGGGCTGGTTGCCGAAAAAAACCTCAGGCGCGCCGTCCTGTGCCGCGCGAATCTCCAGCTCCGACAGGGCTGCGGAATCGCAGTGTCCGCCGGGATATCGGCAGGCAGCCTGCTTCGCCGTCCAGCGTCCCAAGCGCCATTCCATTCGTCGCTTGGCAACTCGGAATCCGGCCAACCGGGATTGCTCGTCGGCGCAGAGCCAGCCATTATCATCGGGTACAGAATCAAGGGTGAGGCACAGGAAATACAAGTCGGAAGTCATAGTGACGTGAGGACAAATTGCGGATTGAGTTCCGATGCTTCAATCTGCAATCCGAAATCGCTAGGCCAGGGCATCTCGAATGGGCTTCAGGAGGACGGGATCGATGGGATCCGGCAGCCCCATGGTGCGATAGCCTCTCAGAGCCAGGTAAACGGTGCCCTTTTCGTCCACTACCTGAGCATCGAAAGTCCCTTCCGAGCCGGGCTTCACCACCGAATAAAGCCTCCCATTTGTCGTGTCGGCCAATTCGAAAACCGTCACCTTCTTGATCTGATAAGGCAACCCCATGCGAGCGCTGCCGGCGAGCTCGAGAAGGCTTGCCGTCTGGAAGCACAGCTCAATCCAACGCGGCGAGACCAGAGCCCGCCGTTCCCCGGGTTGGTGGTTCGGTGGCAGGTTTTCCGCGAACAGTCCGACGATTCCTCCGTCCGCCCGCCAGGCGCTTTCGAGGACCTGGTAGGCCGGACCGTGGAAATACACACGGTAAATGTCTTTCGCCGCCGCGTTCGTTCCATCCGCGGGGCGAGCGGCCTTTTCGCGCCGGGGGGGCTTGACCGCCTCGGCACTCAGCCTCACGCGGGCCTTGAAGTGCGTTGTGATCTCCGGCTCGCTCTGGCCGTGCAGAATACGTGAGCCCAGCAGCCGGCATTCCGCGATCACATCTTCCTTCTCGACGTGGAAATCCGCGTGCAGGGTGAGGGTGCGGGGCTGGCCGCGATAGAACTTAAACGGCGCCAGGAAGTTCACGTCCTCGATCGCTTCCAGATGGCGGGCAGGGAACAGCATGCATGCAATTTCAGCCAATCCCTCGATCCCCATCACACCAGGCAGAACGGGTGTACCGTTGATCTGGTGATCGAACAGGAAAGGCTGTTGCGCCGGGTCGAGCTCCGTCTCGATGGTCAAACCGTTGTGCAAGCCCATGCCGGTCACCCTTCCCGTCATGATGCCCCGGTTGGCAAGCAGCTCCGACAAGGCCGAATTGGGGCACACGTCGAGACCGCCCGTTTCGTCGAATTCATTCAACATGATTCCCAGACGTCCGGCGATGACGACCTCCCCGCGCGTCCCGGCCGTCAATTCGCGCCGGATTATCGGGATGCCGGCTTCCGGCGGCAACATGTCGATGCCGGCCTGTTTCATGATCGTCGGAATCGAGCCGCGTGACGCCATGCCGATGCCGCCCCACGCGGTCCAGTCGATGGCGATGCCGAGCGTCTGCGGACGCGCAGTGCGGAAGTTCGAGATGCTCTTGCAGAGCAGATCGTTTGCGGAGCTGTAATCCGTCTGGCCACCGTTTCCGAAGCGGCCGGCGATCGAGCTGAATACGACCGCGGCGCCCAGAGGCATTTCTCCCAGGTTGGAAATCAGGTTGAACCAGCCGTCGCTCTTGACGTCGAAAACCAGGTCGAACTCGGATGGCTTCTTGTCCGGCAGGAGGTGGCTGATCTCGAGGCCGGCTGCGTGCAGCAGGACGTCGATCCGCCTGCTCCTCGCCGCGACCTCCTTCATAATCCTGCCCACTGCTTCCCGGTCAAGCATGTTGACGCTGTAATAGTGGGCGGTGCCGCCGGCGTTTTTCACGGCGTTGATCGCGGACAACGCCGCGTGTGTGCGTTCGAGAATAGCCATCTCCTTCTCGACCATGACCGGCGTGACCCGTTCTCCGCGCTGTTTCAGCCGTTCAAAAATATCGTGCTTCAGGTTTTCTTTATCCGCTGCAAATCGCTGCAGGTCGGAATTGGCCGGATCGGGCGCAGGCGCAAGATCCAGCAGATAGAAGGTGCCGCCGGAGGCAGCCGCAAGGTCCGCCGTGATGGCGGATACGATGCTGCCGGCCGCGCCGGTGATCAGAAATACGGTGTCCTTCCCAAGAGCAACTCCGGGACGGCCATCGCCGGCTGGCCTCTGTTCCAAACCGATCGTCCAGCGCAGGCCGTCGCGATAACCGATCTCCACGGCGCCCGGATCACGCAGCGTCTCGTCGATGAGGATATCCGCGAGAGCGGAGGTTTTCCTGCTTGGCTCGAAGTCCAGGACCTTTACCAGGGCGTCGCTTTTTTCCCGCTTGTAGGTCTTCGTGAAGCCGCTCACGGCCCCGCCCAAAGGTGCATGGGCACCGGTTTCATCATAGCCGTGCAGCCCGCCCAGCCGGGTCGCCGACACGAGGAACGTGCCGCGCGGGTGAACCTGGTCGTACAGCGCGCGCATCGCCGCATAAAGCAGCTTTACGCGCACGCGCACTGCCTCGCGCCACGACTGCAAGCTCATCTCGCCCATCCCGCCTTCATAGTCGAGCGCGGGAAGCCAGTAGATTCCCTGTATGGGACCGTCCGATTTCCACTCCTCGATCCGCTTCACAAGCGTTTCCGAGTCCGGGTGGTCGTCGATGAGGAGGACGTCCGCATCGAGTCGCTCCAGCCGGCCGGCGAGCGCCTTGCCGACACCACCCTCGTCGCAGATGACCACGATGCGGCTCTGCTCATTCAATACCACGCCGGTCAGTTTGCAGAGGTCCAGCTTGGGACGCAGATAAGGGACCGGCACGCGCCGTGGAATCGCCGCGGCGGCTTCCATGCTCCCCGTGATGAGACCGGTGGCGGGCGCGTGCTTCACGGCAGGGGTCGATCCCGCCGTGGGTGCAGACGCGGAAGCCGCCTTTTTCCGCCTGAGTTCCGGTTTGCGGTCGTAGACAAACTGGATCGTATGCGCCAGCGTAGGGAAGTCGCGCAGCTTGAGCTGGTCGTCCCTTGGGATGTCGTAGGCGGCGCGGATGGCAGCGAACATCTCGGCCTGCTTGACCGTGTCGATGCCGAGATCCGCCTCCAGGTCGAGATCGAGGTCCAGCATGTCGGGCGGATAACCGGTTTTCTCGGCGATGATTTGAAGCACTTTCACTCTGACCGGATCGACTCCGGCGGCCGGTGCCGCGGCGGCGGAAGCCACCGGTTCTGCCGCCGGAGCCGGGGCCGCCGGCGCGGTCACCGGCTTCAAGTCCGGTCTGCGGTCGTGCACGAATTTGATTGTGTGGGCAAGGGTCGGAAAGTCCCGCAGCTTCAACTGGTCGTCGCGAGGAATATCATAGGCGGCGCGGATGGCGGCGAACATCTCCGCCTGCTTGACCGTGTCTATGCCGAGGTCCGCTTCCAGATCGAGATCGAGGTCAAGCATGTCCGGCGGGTAGCCGGTCTTTTCGGCGATGATCTCGAGCACCTTTGCCTTTACGGGATCATCGGTGTGCCCCGAGGCTGAGACAGGTACAGCAGCCGGCGTCGGGGCTGCGGGTGAAGGAACCGGAATGGCTGCCGGGGCAGTGAGAACTGGTTCCGGTCTTCTGAGGTCCGGTCTGCGATCGTAGACAAACTTGATTGTGTGTGCCAGTGTCGGGAAGTCGCGCAGCTTCAGTTGGTCGTCCCTTGGAATTTCGTACGCAGCGCGAATGGCGGCGAACATTTCGGCTTGCTTAACCGTGTCGATGCCGAGGTCGGCCTCCAGGTCCAGATCGAGGTCAAGCATGTCGGGCGGATAGCCGGTCTTCTCGGTGATGATCTGCAGTACCTTCTCTTTCACCGGATCCTGGACGGTGGTCGCTGCGGCCGGAGCCGGCACCTCCGGGGCAGGAACCGTCTTGGGAGCGGCCGGTGCCGGAGCCTGTGCCTCGGGCTTCAGATCCGGCCTGCGGTCGTAGACGAACTTGATGGCGTGTGCGAGGGTCGGGAAGTCGCGCAGCTTGAGCTGGTCGTCGCGTGCAATGTTGTAAGCCGCGCGAATGGCGGCGAACATCTCGGCCTGCTTGACGGTGTCGATGCCGAGGTCCGCTTCGAGATCGAGGTCCAGGTCGAGCATGTCCATCGGGTAGCCGGTCTTTTCGGAGATGATCTCCATGACCCGCACCTGCACCGGATCCTTGAGGGAAGGCGCGGTGGATACAGGCTGGACGGCATGCCTCTCTGCGGCAGCCGGAGTCTTAACCGCGGCAATCGTGGGGGCGGGCTTCGGAGTCGCGGTGCGCGGTTGAGCATGGATGGCCT
>DASQID010000642.1:0-4354 GCA_035631775.1 Acidobacteriota bacterium | reverse complement strand
GACATCGCACCTCACCCTCATGGACTGGCTGATGATAGCGCTTTACTTCAGCGTCTTGACTGGCGTCGCATGGTGGGTTGTTCGCAGGGGCAAGGACACCGCAGCGGATTACTTCCTCGCCGGCCGCAATCTCGGCTGGTGGATAATCGGCGCCTCCATTTTTGCCTCGAACATCGGATCCGAGCACGTGGTGGGTCTCGCCGGTTCGGGAGCGCAAGACGGTGTTGCGATGGCTCATTACGAGCTGCATGCCTGGTGCCTGCTGGTGCTGGCGTGGGTCTTCGTGCCCTTCTATGCGCGCTCGCTCGTCTTTACCATGCCGGAGTTCCTCGAACGGCGCTTCTCCACCGGCTCCCGTTATGTTCTTTCAGTCGTCTCCCTGATCACCTTCATCGTGTCGAAGATAGCGGTCGGAATCTTTGCCGGTGGTGTCGTTTTCGGGACACTTTTGCCCGAACTGCGCGCGAACATCGGAGGAGTTGAAATCGACAGTTTCTGGATCGGTTCGGTACTCGTGATTGTGCTGACGGGACTCTACACGATGCTGGGAGGCATGCGCGCCGTTGCATACAACGATGCGGTACAGGTTACCGTCCTCATCGTCGGTTCAGGAGTGTTGACCGTGTACGGCCTGGTCAAACTGGGTGGATGGAGCGAGCTGCGGTACTGGTGCGGCTCGGACATGTTCAACCTGTGGAAACCGCTCATCCCGGCCGGGGTTCAGGGCACGTGGGCGCCGGTGCTGGAGAAGGACGCTCTCGGCAACGTGGTGAAACAGGCATGGTATTTCAATGGCCACTTTCCCTGGCTCGGTATGGCAATCTGCGCGCCCATCATCGGTCTCTGGTACTGGTGCACGGATCAGTACATCGTGCAGCGGGCGCTGGGCGCCCCGACCGAGACTATCGCGCGACGCGGCAGCATCTTTGCCTCGTTCCTGAAGCTGTTCCCGGTCTACCTCTTCCTCATCCCGGGTCTGATATGCTTCGCGCTGGCGAAGAGCGGAAAGATTCCCGAGCTGCACAACATCCTGATCGGGGCTAACGGCCACTTGACGAGGGAGGCGCAGGGCGCATTTCCTTTGATGGTGCAATACCTCCTGCCGCCGGGGCTGCGCGGCATTGTTGTGGCAGGGCTGCTCTCCGCTCTGATGGGTTCCCTTGCGGGTGTGTTTAACGCCTGCTCCACATTGTTCACCGTGGATCTTTACGGAAAGTGGAAGCCGGAAGCCTCTCAGCATGATCTCGTGCGTACCGGACGCGTGGCAACCGGAATCATGGTGCTCATCGCCCTGGCGTGGATCCCGGTCATCAAAGGCGCTTCAGGACTCTACAACTACCTGCAGGCGGTTCAGGGCTATCTGGCGCCACCGATCTTCATTGTGTTTTTCTTCGGTGTGTTCTTCAAGCGCCTCAATGCCAAGGGATGTCTGTGGGCCATGGTGGTGGGATTCGTCATGGGCCTTTTCCGCATGACGGTGGACACGCCCGTTACGCTGGGGCTCAAGGGCTTTGAGAACGGATATGCACCCGGGTCCTTCCTCTGGATCGTCAACAACATCTACTTTCAGTATTTCAGCGTGCTTATTGCGCTCGTATCCGCTGTTGTGATGGTCACGGTCAGTTTGATGACCTCTGAACCGGACTACGGACGCATAGAGAGCCTCACCTATGGCACCGCCACGGAAGAGGACCGCAAAAAAACACGCGCGGGCTGGGGCTGGCACGAAGTGGCAGCGTCGGCATTCGTTCTGTCCTGCATTCTAGGGGCATACCTGTACTTCCGGGGCTGAGACAGCGCCTTGAGATACTTGGAGCGCTTTGAGTCTTGGCGGTTTGCTTTTGAAGACCGACCTCAAAGACTCAAAAAAGACGAGCATCCCGGGCAATGCGGCTAGCGCGCGAATGCCACTTGATGGACATCTTTGTAGAGCCGCGCAAAATGCACCTTCAGTCCCTTCTTAAGGTACTCAGGTAGTTCGTCGAAGTCCTTCTTGTTCGCCTCCGGAAAGATAAGGGTCTTGAATCGTGCCCGCCGCGCGGCAATCACTTTTTCCTTCACACCGCCAATGGGCAGAACATGCCCAGTCAGGGTCAGCTCACCCGTCATAGCCAATCCCGGAATCACCGCCCTCCTCGTCAGCATGGAGATGAGCGCAGTCGCCATGGTGATGCCGGCGGAGGGACCATCTTTAGGAGTAGCCCCCGCAGGGACGTGCAGGTGGACAAAGTGCATGTCGAAAAAGTCGGCCTTTGCTCCGTATTCCTGCAAGTGAGCCATGACATAGGAGTAGGCTATGTCCGAGCTCTCGAGCATTACACTGCCCAGTTGCCCTGTCTGCTTGAACCCCTTGCTCTTGCTGGGCACTGCGGCGGCCTCGACCTGAAGCGTGGCGCCGCCCAGGTTCGTCCATGCAAGGCCGGTCACCACCCCGGGAGTCGACCCGAAGAATTCATCGGCGGCAAAGACGGGCTTCCCCAGCAGAGCCTCCAAGTTCCCTCTGTCCACCACGATCTTCTTTTTGGAATCGCTCGATAACTCCATGGCGGCCTTGCGCATGATTTTTTTCAGGAGGTTCTCCAGATTTCGTACTCCCGCCTCGCGCGCGTAGCTGTCTATCAGGCGGGTCAGAACGTCCTTCTGAATCGTGACCTGACCCTTCTTCAGACCATGTTTGACGAGAGCCTTCGGAAGCAAATATCTGCGGGCTATTTCAGCCTTTTCCTCCAGGATGTAGCCGGACAGCCGTATTACCTCCATGCGATCGAGCAGGGGCCTCGGGATGGTGTCCAGTTGGTTTGCCGTGGCTACGAACATCACATTGGACAGGTCGAAAGGTACATCCAGATAATGATCGCGGAAATTCGCATTCTGCTCGGGATCCAGAACCTCGAGCAGGGCCGAGGCGGGATCTCCCTGGAACGATGCCCCGATCTTGTCAATCTCATCCAGCATGATCACCGGATTTGCCGTGCCGGCCGTCTTCATGGCCTGGATGAACTTGCCCGGCATCGCGCCGATGTAGGTGCGGCGGTGCCCCTTGATCTCCGCCTCGTCTCGCATGCCTCCCAGGGAAAAGCGGTAGAAGCGGCGCCCCAGCGCTTCAGCTATGCTCTTGCCTACGGATGTCTTCCCTACCCCGGGTGGGCCGACCAGGCAGAGTATGGATCCGGCAACGTCACCCTTTAATTTGCCTACTGCGATGAATTCCAGGATCCGCTCCTTGACATCATCGAGACCAAAGTGATCCCTGTTGAGGATTTCCCGCGCGTGGTTCAAATCGTAGGATTCCTCACTGTGAATGCCCCAAGGCAGAACGGTGAGCCAGTCCAGATAGTTGCGGGTAACGGTATATTCCGGGGAGGCAGGCTCCAGCAGCTGAAACTTCTCAAGCTCCTCCTCCACGGTCCGTTGCGCCTCGGCGTTCAGCCTGCGCTGCTTCAGCCTCCCCTGGAACCGTTCGATCTCGGTTGCCTTGCCTTCTTTTTCCAGACCGAGTTCCTTCTTGATGGCCTTCAACTGCTCCTTCAGGAAGAACTCCCGCTGCTGACCGGAGATTTTCTCCTGGATCTGCCGGCTGATCTCACCCTGCAACTTCGAGATCTCGACCTCCTTTTTGAGAAGAAGGAGCACCTTGTCAATCCGACGGCGAACATCGAAGGTCTCGAGAATTTCCTGCAGCTCCTGACCGTCTGCCGTGGCCAGGTTTGCTGCAAAATCAGCCAGGCGTCCCGGATCGTCAAGGGTGGAGCGGCTGAGGAACATTTTGATAGCCTCAGACTGCAGCGGATTGAGTTTCATCAGCTCCTTCAGAGTCGAGACAACCGCGAGTGCGTAGGCCTTCAGCTCCTCATTGACGGAAAACTCCGTGCTGTAATGATATTTGACCTTGGCCATCAAGCCCGCCGGAGTCACTGTCAAGCTTTCAATAGTGAAGCGCTCCAGACAATTGACAAGGACGTGTGCGGAATCACTGTCGGTTTGGATCGCCTTGAGGATCTTAGCGGCCACGCCTACGCGGTGCAGATTTTCCGGTGAATCCTTAGCCCTCGGCTCACGCGTCAGCACCAGCCCCAGGGTTTCCGCCGAAGTCTCCATGGCAACCTGGAGTAGGGGCACCTGATCGCCACGCACCTCAATCGGAACAGGGATCCCTGGGAGGACAGGGCGCGGCCGCATGGGGAGAATCGGAATATGCTCGGGTAGGGCCTCCGAGGCAAGAACCAGGCCTGCACGTTCCTGCGCCTCGGCTTCCGCTGATTTCGCGTCAGTTGCTTCCTCGTTCTGCGCCTTTTCTTCGGTCTCGATCATCGATAGTTACCCCCGCCTGAACCGGTTTCACTTCGCGGTCTTT
>DASQID010000641.1:0-4182 GCA_035631775.1 Acidobacteriota bacterium | reverse complement strand
CTCGAGACCATATTGGATCCCGAGCGCCTTCTCGTCTTCCAGGAGAAACTCCTTCACATAGCGAAAGTTCGCGTTCCTGTCGTCCGCATCCAGCATGGGCAGTCGCCTGTTTTCCACGGCAAGCCGCTCTCTCAGCCTGACGCCGTTGTTCCCTGCAGGCCCTTGAGCCTTGTTCGCAAGATTCGCCTCGATTTTTCTGTCGATGACCGAACTGATGTCGACAATCCGGTTGACCAGCTGCGGCCCACGGGCATAATAGTATTTCTCACGGACGGAATGAGGCTCGATGCCTGCCTTGAAATGTTCCGGATAGTCCTTCCCTCCCCCGGCCATCCAGCAGGCAGCTTCCACTGCCCGAGCCGTCACGTAGTGATCGGGATTTTCCTCATAGTGGCCCCAGGGATCGTAGCTGATCACTGTATCCACCTTTAAAACCCTGAACAGAAATATGAGGCGGGCCTTCAATTCGATTATGTCGATGTCCTCCATGCAGTGATTTCGATAGCCAAGGTTGAAGACCTTTTTGAGTCCCAGGGCTTGGGCCACGCCATCGTTGTCGGCGTCGTTCGCCACGACGGCATCACCCACCGTGCCGGGGCCGGCGTGATCGTCATTAGAGGTCCGGATGAGGTATCCTGTGTATCCCTCGCGGATGAGCTTCGCCACAGTTCCCGCAGCAAAAATAGGGATGTCGTCGGCGTGAGGTTGTATTGCCGCCAGCACTTTGCCATTATGCGGCTGCCCGGAAAGATCGCGTTCGACGACCAGGTCTTTGGTGGGCATGATCGCATTGGATTGCGCCGAGAAGGCGCCTGATCCCCGAGAGCCGATGGCGCCCCCAATGAGGGTCCCGGCGGCAATTGTTCTGCCCAGGAATTTTCTTCGTTTCATTTTATCCGCCTCCTTGCGATACTATTGTCGCACCGATTGGACCGTCTGCTGCAAGAATCGCGCAAGCACCAGGAAAGCTGCACTTGCATACCTGATCTGGAGGCAACCAGTGGAGAGAAGGACCTTCCTGAAGAACATCGCCGGCTGTGGTGTGATTTCACTAGCTGGGCCGGCTGCGACGCTTTTCGCACGCGAGTCTGCCGCACCCGCCTGTTTCGGCCTGCATCCTTTCATCGAATCCCATCCCGAAGCCGTGTTCATCAGGCGCACCAATGTGGCGTCGAAGAACGACTCCGAAGGGAAGAGGAGGGAGAGTTTCGAACTGGCGAAACAAATCTTCGGCCTCCGGGACGGCTCTGGAATTCCTCTGACCCACAAGTTCGCCATCAAGCCGAATCTGACTTCAGCCGTGGGCACCGGCACCACGTATGCGATTGATACGGATCCCTCTGTAGTCGAGGGCTTCATCGAGGGATTGAAACAGGTGGGAATAGGAGCCGAGAGGATTTATGCCCGCGATGGGCTTCAGGTCAACCAACCGGGCATCGGGTACAGCGAGATGGCCCAACGCACGGGGGCGCATTACTCCGACAGCGACTCCAGAACCCCGATCGTGAAGGAGTGTCTAAACGGTGTCGTCTTCAAGCGCACCAAGTTCCTCGGACCCTTCAATTATGACGACAGCTACCTGATCAACATCTCCAAGTTCAAGACCCACTCGATGGGACTTACCCTGTGCGTCAAGAACCTCCAGGGAACAAACGCCCCTCCGTACATACGATTTTGCGGAGGCCTCCAGAATGTCATTGCACAGGATTTCCAGGCGGATGCTCAGCTGCATGTGGATGATCTCCAAGCCAGGCACATGCAGGCAGGATTCCCACGTTGGGATACCGAAAAGGCCGGCTGGATGGAGATGTGGGCTCAGAGGACGATCGATTCCTACTCGCTGATAAAGCCGTCGGTGGGATTGAATATCATTGAAGGCGTGTACGGTCAGAATGGCAATGGATTCCACCGGGGTCCGGGGCCCAGCCTTACGCCGGAAGTCTTCATGACGAACATGCTCATCTTCGGCAAAGACGCATTTCGCGTCGACATCATCGGACACTGGCTGGGCGGGCATGAGCCCGGCAACTTCGGCCTTTTCCACATCGGCAAGGAACGGGGAGTGTCATCGGCCTTAAATCCCCGAAACATCCCCATTTATGTCTGGGAGGACGGCGGGCCAAAGCTCACGCCTCTCGACAGACTCACACGGACGCCGCTGAAGAGTCCCTATCTCGCGAGACAGGGAGAGCCGGAGTACCACATGTGCGACGAGCCCTTTTCCTATCCTGCCGAGACCGCTGCTGCATCCATGACCGGCGCCGAGACTCCCGGATTTCAGGTCTTGAGCCTCCACGGATCCAAGTTGGTCATTGAGTACAACCTCCCTTCGGAAGGCTACGCCTTGCTCGACCTGTATAATGACGCCGGGGATAGAATCGCGGAGCTGGCTCATGGAAGGATGAGCAGAGGCCTGCACGTGGCGGAGTGGAGTACGAGGCGAGCGGCTGCCGGGATCTATTACTGTCGTCTGAGAACCGGCAGCTACGATCATGCAGAGCGAATAGCGAGGGTTTACTACTAAACCACCTTCGCCCGAAAGGCGAGGGGTTTGAGCTGTGTCGCCTGTAGACGACTGTTGATAGGTACTTGTCTCGCCCCCTCAGGGCTCTTTTGCTATTCGTTGCCTATTCCCAGGGCTTGCGCCCTGGACTTTCCTGGCACGCCCCTGCAGGGCTTGGATTCCGGAGCTGCAAAGCGCGAAACAGATCAGCCTTGCGTCGCCTTTGCGGCCCCATGCCTTGGGGGATTGGACTCAGGAGCCGTGAAGCAGCGAAACAGATGAGACCAGGGCAAGCCCTGGGATTGCGATGCGTTTCTTGGAAAGCCCTGTAAGGGCCAGACATTCCTTCTCGTCGACCAGGCCAACTTCCATTTGCCCAGGCCTCGCCCAAAAGCGAGGGGCTTCCACCAAGACCCAAAGGACGCGAAGCCGCCAGGAAATTCTTTCGCCCTCTCGGGTGGGGAGGGTTCCCCACCCGAGAGACGACAGAGCCTCAGAAGTTGAATTTCAGTCCGAACTGGATATTGCGCTCCCCTTGGGCGGAGGTGATCTCGCCGAAGGTTGCGCTCGAAGCACTACGGACTGGCACGCCAAACTGCGGCGCATTGGTCAGGTTGAACATCTCCGCGCGGAACTCCAGTCCTCTCTTTTCCGTAATCGGGAAGGACTTTTGCATGGACAGGTCAAAGGTTCTCCAGCCCGGTCCTCGGATGACACCGATGCCGGAGTTGCCCAAAGTCCCCGCCACGGGTTCTTTGAACGCGGACTTATCCAACCAGGTCAGCCCTTTCCCAACCTGGTGAGGGCCTTCGCCATTTCCAACACGATCTGCCCGCGCGCCCCTCGAATTGGTGCCGGAGCGATCGGTAGCCTGAATGGTGAGCGGGAATCCGCTGCGCAGATTGAGAATTCCTCCCATCTGCCAGCCTCCGACGATGCCGTTCAGGATCGGATTCATATTGGCGCCGAAAGCACTTCCTTTGCCAAACGGCAGCTTGTAAGTGTAAACGAAACTAAGCATGCTCTTGGCGTCGAAATAAGTAGGTCCCCACTCCGCCTTTCTATCGTATAGGTTTTCCCAATAAGCGGACTGAGACGCGGCCTGGCCGCCTTCGCCGTAATAGCCGATGGCGTCACTCATGCCATGGGAGTAGGTATACGACAGCTGAAACTCCAGGCCCTTGGAGAACCGCTGGCGCGCGTTGATTTGAAGTCCGTCGTATCTCTGGTTGCCGCAGGATTCGGTTCCCGAGATCTGGGTGATGCTTGACAGTAGAGGATTTCCGGAGAGATACGGGCTTCGCACCGTGGTCTTGTCGGGCAGGAGTTTCTTCTGGAAGTAGGGCATTGGCACAACCAGGTGTGATCCGTGCTGCCCAATGTATCCAGTGCTCAGCACCATATTCCGCCACAGCTGCTGTTCAATGATGAGACTCCACTGCTGCACATCCGCCGGACGGACGTTGGGATCCCACAGGCGGATGGTGGCACCTTTATACGGATCCTTCGCCTGGAGGACTGTCAATCCCTGATCGACCGTCGCACCGACGGTTATCAGGCCGGTAAAGAGAGCATTGTATTCGGTGTTGAACGGAGGGTTCAGCGGCAGGCGGAGGTTCGTTCCTGTCCCTTCCATAAAAGAGGAGATAGTGTAGGCGCCTCGCACTACCGTCTTGCGG
>DASQID010000640.1:0-9369 GCA_035631775.1 Acidobacteriota bacterium | reverse complement strand
GGGATCTTCCCTGGCCCGCGGATCTTTACATCGAGGGAGGGGACCAGTATCGCGGCTGGTTCCAGAGCTCGCTCCTGATTGGGGTAGCCCTGCGCGGCGCGTCTCCCTACCGCGCTTCTATTACGGTGGGTTGGACTCTGGACGAACTGGGGCGCGCCATGTCGAAGTCCAGGGGCATCGGCTTCGATCCCGACTATCTGGTGCAGAGGCGCGGGGCAGAGATTGCCCGCCTGCTCGCGGGCTCGGTGAATTTCGTGGAGGATGTCCGCATCTTCGACGAACTTCTCGACCGTCTGGGAGAGGCTTATCGGAAGATCCGGAACACCTGCCGCTTCATATTGGGTAACCTCAGTAATCAGCAGGACAAGGAGCGTCCGCACTTCGATCCGGAGGTCGATCGTGTTCCCTATGAGCAAATGCTCGAGATCGACCGCTGGGCACTGGCTCGGACAGCGCGCCTGATCAGGAAGTGCCTCAAGGGCTACGAAGAGTATCAATTTCACCAGACTTACGGCGCCCTGTACAACTTCTGCACGGTCGATATGTCGGCCTTCTACCTGGATATCTTGAAGGACCGGCTCTATACACGCGGAACCCACTCACTTGCCAGACGCTCGGCCCAAACGGCACTCTGGCATATTCTGGACGCCATAACACGCCTGCTGGCACCCATTCTTCCGTTTACCTCGGAGGAGGTCTACGAGGCTATGTTTGAGGGGCGCGAGGGGGCCGAGAGGGCTCCATCCGTGCATGCTCTTCTATTTCCCAAATACGAGTCTGCCCACGATCAAGAAGCACTGCTGAATGAATGGGAGAAGCTTGCAGAGGTGCGCGAACCAGTGCTTAAGGCACTCGAGGAAGTTCGGCAGAGAGGGGAAATCGGCAACTCTCTGGAGGCCAACGTACTGCTGCATGCCTCGGGAGAAACCGCAGCACTCTTGCGCCGTCACAAGGACGATCTGCGCTACATTTTTATTGTATCGCAAGTGGAACTGGAGGACGATTTGAGTGGTGAGCATGGACTACGAGTGGAGATTTCCCGGGCACAAGGAAAAAAATGTGAGCGTTGTTGGAACTATTCAGACCAGGTCGGCGTAGATATCCACTACGTAACACTTTGTGAGCGCTGCGTACCTGTTGTAATGGAAATGATTTGACGACCGGAGATTGAGGGCTGCAAATCACCACGCTCGTCAGCCGTCACCCGTCGGTTGATATAAGCTATTGATGAAAAACAAGTACTACCTGATCACCCTATTGGTCTTGGCCGTCGACCACTTCACAAAGTGGATTGTGCGGACAAACATGAACATACGCGATGCGATTGACATCGTTCCCAGTTACCTGCGCATTTCGTATGTTCAGAATTCCGGCGTCGCTTTCGGCCTGTTTGCCGACATTCAGTCCGCCTGGAAACCTTACATCCTGGCAGCTATGGCGGTGGTTGCAGTCATAGTGATCCTCATCTACAGCTCGCGCATGCCCCTAAACCGCACCCTCCTGCAATTGGCCCTTGCGGTCACCATGGGGGGAATCCTCGGTAATTTCACCGACCGTATCATGCACGGATTTGTTGTGGACTTCGTAGAGTTCCATGTCCACGAGTCGTTCCATTGGCCGACCTTCAACGTCGCGGACTCCGCCATCACTATCGGCATCGCCCTCCTTCTGATCGATACGGTAAAGAACCCGGAGATGGAGGAGGAGCCACAAATTAAACAGGAAAGCTGACTTACTGCCCTTTGACTACCGGCGCGAACCCATACTGCGAGAAGGCAAGCGGCAAGCAGCAGTCAGCAGGCGGTTTCTTATGCGCGCTTCTGCCTGCTGCCTTCTGCCTGGCTTTTCCATCGTGCCTGCCGCTCTTGGCCGGCGAGTCCATAAGTACCACTATTGCAGGGCTGCAACGGCGATACAGCGCCGTCAACAGCATCAAAGCCAACTTCCGGCAGACCTATACGGCGCCGGGTGTCGAGCAAGTCGAATCCGGCGTTTTCTGGATGAAAAAGCCTGGCCTAATGCGTTGGGAATACCGCGATCCTGAAACCAGGCTTTTCGTGACTGACGGGCACGAGACATATCTCTATACCCCCGAGGAACGCCAGGTAATGGTGAGCAGCTTCAGCAGTTCTGAGAGACACGGTACCCCGCTGCAATTTCTTCTGGGCGAAGGCAACATCTCGGCCAGCTTCGAGGCATCGTTTGAAACAGAGTCGAAGCCCTGGCTGCAAGGGACCGTCCTGCTGAGGTTGACCCCGCGCAGCCTCGAGCCGGACTATAGCTACATCCTTCTCGAGATCGATGCCGGGACATACGATGTGAGACGGATTGTGATCAGAGAGCGGAAGGGCAACAGCTCGCAATTCCTGCTGACTGACATGGAAACAAACGTGAAGGTGGAAAACGGCCAGTTCCGATTCAAAATCCCGAAGGGGGTCGAAATCATCCGCCTCGACGAAAAAGACTGACGGCGGCGGTGGCCTTTTGATTTGCCGGCAGTTCGCCGAGACCCTCAATACCCTGGCTGATCTATGAGCGGCATGCGTGAATTTGAACAACTTGCTGTTGAAATTGCCCGCGAGGCTGGAGCTCTGCTGCGCGATCGGTTCGGCACGGATTTCGAAGTTTCACACAAGGGCGAAGTCAACCTCGTGACCGAAGTGGATCTGGCAGCAGAGGCATTGATCGTTTCGCGCATTCGCGCTGCCTTTCCGGATCACATTATTCTGGCGGAAGAGAACTACTCGGAGCGGCGATCCGGCTCGCACATCTGGATCATCGACCCGTTGGACGGAACGACCAATTATGCGCATGGTTTTCCCGTGTTTGCCGTGTCGATCGGGCTCGAGATCGACGGGGAACTGGCTTGTGGCATCGTCTACAACCCTATGCAGGATGAGATGTTCACTGCCCGGCGCGGGGCCGGTGCCTATTGCAACGAGAAGACTATTCGTGTGTCAAGCACCGCCGCTCTGGACAAGAGCCTGTTATCCACGGGTTTCCCATACGACATCAGGACCAACACCAACAACAACCTTGATAACTTCCGTGAATTTGCCTTGCGGGCACAGGGCGTGCGCCGGGCGGGTGCGGCAGCCCTGGACTTCTGCTCGGTAGCCGCAGGGCGCTTCGACGGCTTCTGGGAGCTCAGTCTGCACCCATGGGACTGCGCTGCCGGCTACCTCCTGGTCCGGGAGGCGGGAGGAAGAGTGACTGACTTTCGGGGTAGGGAGGGCTCGATATATGAGCCCGAGATGATCGCCAGCAATGGGCTGATCCACGAGGAAATGGTCGCCGTTTTGCGTCACACTGCCTCCTTGACAAGCCTGTCATAATGCTTTGCCAACCGTACCTTGGTGGCATAGGAGGAACGACTGCAAAGCAGTTATTCTTGAGCAGAGCCCCCATCGCGAATCAAACCTTGTTCATTCAAAGGGATGATATGCGCTTACGAGATAGGATCAACGAGGATCTGACAGCTGCCATGAAGGCGAGACAGGCCGAACGCCTGAGTGTCCTGCGCATGATGAAGTCAGCCGTCAAAAACAAGGAAATCGAAATCCGTGCCGAGCTGGATGACGGGCAGTGTATGCAGGTTTTTTCGACCCTGATCAAGCAGCGCAGGGATTCGGTCGAACAATTCACGCGCGGCGGCAGGAGTGATCTGGCCGACAAAGAGGCGGCCGAGATTAAGATCATCGAGCAGTATCTTCCGGCGGGAGTCACTGACGAGCAGATCATGGAAATGGTCGATCAGGTAGTGAGAGAAACGGGCGCAACTTCCGCGAAAGACCTAGGCAGGGTCATGAAGGAATGCATGGCTCGCTTTGCCGGCAAGCTGGTGGATGGGAAAAAAGTGAACTCACTGGTGAAGTCGCGCCTGGAAACGCAGTAGACATTATATCGCAGTCCGCCAGCATGCGGTCTGTCCCCGGCTGGCGCTCGCATGCCTTTCGTGGAATTCCGATATCATGCTTGTTTATCTTGCCGGCGCAATCGAATATGCGCCCGACCATGGCCGGCGCTGGCGCCGGGAGATCACCCCGTTCTTACGGGACAGGCTCGGGCACCAGGTCTATGACCCTGCGGAAGATGAACGAAAGTCATTGACCAACGAGGAACAGCGAAACCTGAGGCGTTGGAAGGTCTGCGACCTCGCGCGCTTTCAGGCGACCGTGCGCAAGATCATCGATTACGATCTCGACATAGTATCACGCTCTGATTATGTTGTCTGCTGCTGGGACGAATATTGCACGCAAGGAGCAGGCACCTCCGCTGAGCTAACCCTTGCACACCAGCGCGGCATTCCGGTCTACCTAGTAACGCAGATGCCTGTTGAGGAAGTCAGCGGCTGGGTTTTGGCCTGTAGCAGCCGCATCTTTGCCAGTTTCGAAGAATTGATGGAATTCCTTCTGGACGGCAAGCGAAGGGCCTAGATCGACAGTCTTAAATCCTGGATTCACAATCATAAATCCTAAATTGGTTGCTAACCATGGACAACGCACTAAGAGGGAATATCGGTTGGATTGAGGTGATTTGCGGGAGCATGTTCTCCGGGAAGAGCGAAGAGTTGATTCGGCGTCTGCGCCGTGCTCAGATTGCCCGCCAGCGTGTCCAGATTTTCAAGCCCCGCATCGACGCGCGCTTCTCGGAGGACCACATCGTTTCCCATAGTGATCAGAAAATCGCTTCGCAGGTAGTGATGACTTCTCAGGAAATCATGGACAATCTCGACATCCGGACGGAGGTGATCGGGATCGACGAAGCGCAGTTCTTCGACAAGGACATCGTCATCGTCTGCAACCGCTTGGCGGACATGGGAAAACGGGTGATTGTGGCAGGACTGGACCAGGACTATCTCGGGCGTCCGTTCGATCCCATGCCGCAACTGCTGGCGATCGCCGAATATATCACCAAGACCCTGGCAATTTGTATGCGCTGCGGCAACCCCGCCAATCGCACTCAGCGCCTGATCGAGAGTGATGAACGAGTGATCGTCGGAGCTGCGGACATCTACGAGGCACGTTGTCGCCGGTGTTTCGAACCCGGCGAACCGCGGCAGCAGAAACTCCCGACCCTCTCCTGAAAAAACCTCGTGCAATTTGCGCAATTCGTGGCAGATTTTAGTTGTGCTGCATGAAAAAATAGACTGTCTTCCGACTGAGCCGGGCGTTTACCTCTACAAGAATGCTGACGGGAAGATCATATACGTGGGCAAGGCGCGTTCGTTGCGCCAACGCGTCCGATCCTACTTTCAGGAAGGCCGCCCCCTGGATCCGAAGACCGACCGCCTCGTCTCCGAAGTAGCCGACCTGGAGTACATCGTCACCGACAGCGAGGTCGAGGCATTGATCCTCGAATCCACGCTGGTCAAGAAGAACCAGCCGCGCTACAACGTAAATCTCAAGGACGATAAGAGCTTCCCCTACCTGAAGCTCACGGTGAACGAACCCTTTCCGCGAATATTCATCACTCGCCGGATCAAGAAAGACGGTGCGCTCTACTTCGGCCCGTTCCTGCCGGCCGGCCATGCGCGCAAGACTCTGAAGCTGGTGAACAAGTACTTCAGACTGCGCACCTGCAACCTCGAAATCGATGGAACACTGGAGCGGCCCTGTCTCGACTATCAGATGCGGCGCTGCCTCGGGCCGTGCGTCGCCGGCCTGTGCACAAAGGAGGACTATGCCCGCGCTGTTTCCGACGTCAAATTGCTTCTCTCAGGGAAGACCGACGAACTGATCCGGGAGCTCGAGCGACGCATGAACGAAGCGTCGGATGCCCTGAATTATGAAACTGCGGCCATGTACCGCGACTGGATCGCAACGGTGCGGGCCTTTTCCGAACAGCAGAAGATGATCCTCGAAGGACAGGACGATACTGACTTGTTCGGGTATCACCAGGAAGGCGAGCAACTCGCCATGGAGGTTTTCGTGATGCGCGGCGGACGCGTCGCCGGACGGCGCGAATTCTATTGGGAAGACCTGATTTCCTTCGACCCATGTGAGTTCTTCTCGGCCGCCCTTAAGCAGTACTACCTCCAGGATACGTTCACACCCAAGGAGATCTATATCCCTGCGGACATAGACGATGCCGAGCTGCTGGAGGATTGGTTGTCGTCACGCAGGGGATCCCGTGTGCACGTCAGCTCTCCCAGGAGGGGAATGAAATCAGGCTTGCTGGATCTGGTCATGCGCAACGCACACATTGCCTTCGATACACGCTTCCGCATCCTGAGGCCAAAGGGACAGGAACTGCTCAGGCCCCTTCAGGAGGTTCTGGGACTCGATGTGCTTCCGCGGCGCGTCGAAACATTCGATATCTCGCACGTTCAAGGCAGTGATACGGTGGCCAGTATGGTCCTGTGCGAGAACGGGGAGATGAAACGAAGTGGTTACCGCAAGTTCAAGATCGAGAGCGTCAAAGGACCGGATGACTTCGCATCGATGCGTGAGGTCGTGCACCGACATTACGAGAATGTGCTCGAGGAAGAGGAGGGGAAACTTCCCGACTTGGTCCTGATAGACGGGGGCAGGGGGCAACTTTCAGCCGCCGTTTCCGCGCTTGACGATCTGGGATTGGAAAACCAGGCAGTCGCCGCCATCGCCAAAAAAGAAGAGATCCTGTTCATCAAAGGCAGGGAAGATCGTCCGATCGCGCTCCCGAAAGACTCTCCGGTGCTCCACCTCATCCAAATGATGCGGGACGAGGCTCACCGTTTCGCTGTCACATATCATCGCAAGCGGCGTGAGCTGAGGGATTTTGATTCGGAATTGATGGATATTCCCGGTATAGGCGAAGTGCGAAAGAAGGTACTGCTGCGGGCGTTCGGCAGCTTTGAGCGTGTGAGAGGGGCCGGCTTTGATGAACTCACCCCTTATGTTGGCCCGAAAGCAGCCAATCAGATATTGAACTACTTCAAGACGAAAGGGGAGTAGTAGGCAGATGGCGGCAGGCAGCAACCTACTCAGGCAGTTCGATTAAAAAGAGCAGAGTATCATCAGGTTTCTGCCGGCTGCCATCTGCCATCTGCCTGCTTTTTCAGATGAGCGAGAAGTCGGAAACGACAGATTTGTCGCCGAGCACCGTACCGGGCCTGAGCCTTGCACCTTCTCCGATGTGGCAATTTCTTCCAACCAGAGCCCTCTCAATTCGAGCATTCGGCAAGATGCGCGTCCCGCTCCACACGACGGAATCCTTGATCAGTGCGCCTTCCTCCACCCGGCACTCCTCTCCGAGCACGGAGTTTTCGATGACGACATCCGGCTTGATCACACAGCCACCGTCGAGAATCGAGTACTCGTCGATCGACACCTGCTTTTTCTCCCAATGGTTGGGGGGACAAGCTTTCTGCGGATAGCTGGGCAGTTTCATTCTCCCTGATATGATGCCGTAGGTAGCCTCGAGATACTTCTGTGGACTGCCGATGTCCTGCCAGTAGCCGTGCGTGACGTAGGCATAGAAGCGGGCACCGCTTTGCAGCATGGCGGGAAAGATGTCGCGCTCAAAACTGGCCGCACCTTCCTTAGGGATGCGGTCCAGCACGGAGCGCTCCAGAATATAAATGCCCGCGTTGATGGTGTCGCCTGTAACCTCATCCTCCGGCGGCTTTTCCGTAAAGCCCTGAACGCGTCCATCGGCCGACGTCTCGACTAGCCCATAGCCGGTCGGATTCATCACTCGCGCGATGACGATTGTCGCTTCCGCCTGCTTGTGTTTATGGTAGCGCAGGACATCGAGCAGATTGGTATCCGTGAGGACGTCACCGTTGAGCACGATGGTCGTGTCCTCTATGAGGTTTTCTGCAGCCTTGAAGGCGCCGGCAGTGCCTCGCGGCAGCTCCTCATGGGTATAACGCATGGTGACGCCGTACTTCATACCATCGCCGAAGATGTCAGTTATCTTTCGCGGCTGATAGGAGAGGCTCAGGATGATTTCCGTGATTTTCGCGCGCTTGATGTGATCGATCTGGAAAAAGAGGAAAGGGATGTTGGCAAGCGGAACGACCGGCTTGGGTGTGTGGAGCGCCAGAGGACGCAATCTCGCTCCCTTTCCACCGGCGAGTATGAGAGCCTTTATCAAGCTTGTCTCCTTCCGCAAAACCCATTATTTTACCATATCCCGCAAGCCTGTAGTTGATGGAAACAGGTTGACGTGGGGAGTGGCTGGGGCGGCCCGTTTCATCCCTGAGTCGGTGCAATCGACCGCGAACCGTATACTGCCCCTTCTACTTCTCGCTGTGGCCCGAACCGCAACTTCGTGTAATATTGAGCCATGCAGCTTCGAGGCTTCCCTCTGCTACGTATCGGCGGGATACAAATAACCATCGACTATTCTTGGTTTGTCATCTTTTTCCTGGTTGTTTATATGATGGCGGCGAACGATTTTCCCGCGACGCACAGCCAGTTTCTCAACTGGCTGATTCGTTTTCTCGCGGCGACGTTATTGTTCGTGTCAGTCCTGGTTCACGAACTCGCCCACTCCATGGTGGCTGTGAGGCAGGGAATTCGGGTCACCAGCATCCGGTTATTCCTTTTCGGGGGAGTCGCACAGCTCTCGTCGGAGCCACGGTCGGGGCGCCATGAGTTCTTGATGGCACTGGCTGGTCCCGCGGCGAGCATGATCTTGGCGACCGGATTCATCGTCGTCAGCCTCATTCTGTTCGTGAGTGGAAGGATGCCCCTTATCCTCGCTGTCACCTGGGGCCTTGCGGAAGCGAATCTTGGTCTTGCACTTTTCAACATGATCCCGGGCATCCCGCTCGACGGTGGCTCCGTCCTGCGCGCATTCCTGTGGGAGCGGTGGAACGACCGTGCGCGGGCGACCAAAGTAGTGAGTCAGATCGGCAGCAGCTTCGCCCTTTTTTTGATCATTCTCGGTGCCCTTCAATTTTTGTTTACCAAGAGCCTGATCTCCGGCCTATGGCTCATGTTCATCGGGCTATTTATGAAACAGTCCGCGATTGTCAGCTATCAGACGGTGGTGTTACGTCAGACTCTTGCCGGAGTGCAGATCCGGCAGATCATGACCGAACACGTGGTGGGAGTGGACTGGCTCATCTCGGTAGACGAGCTCGTCCGCGACTATGTGTACAAACACCAATTCACGAATTTCCCGGTGTTTAACCGTGAAGAGTTCATCGGCATGGTTTCTCTCGACGAGGTGAAGCAAGTGCCGAAGGAGTTGTGGTCCTTCAAACAGGTGCGCGACATCATGACGCCGGTGGAGCAGGTTCCCAGCCTGAAACCGACGGATGATGCGACTGAGGCACTCGCGAGGATGGTGTCGGACGATCTGGGCCGCATGCCCGTGATTGAAAACGGCCATTTGGTGGGAATTGTGTCCCGCCGGGATATAATGAACCTGTTCAAA
>DASQID010000639.1:0-9038 GCA_035631775.1 Acidobacteriota bacterium | reverse complement strand
CCTTCCACGCAGATGTCGTTGAACGCATCGCCGCGCTGCACCGCATCGGAGAACCGATGGAAGTGGCCGGCGCCGTCGTCTTCCTTGCTTCGCCTGCAGCGTCACTGATTACCGGTCACACGATTCTGATCGATGGCGGTTGGACGGCACGCTAGGTCCTGATTCTCGATTTGCGTCCTGGAAAGCCCGGACCCTCTTGGGGTGCCGTCCGCCCAATCCGGCGCGACGAAACTCCTGTTTTCAGTGGCGCTTCCAGGTGCAATCCACTATCCTGGAGACGCGGTTTGCCGATGCCGCATGGTTCTCAAACCCGCGTGGTGATTGACGATGCAGGCCTCCCAGGAACTCAGAGAAAAGTTGGTGCTGGTCATCGGAAACCTCATTTGCCGCTGCATCGAAGAAGCGCGCAAAGTTCCGTACATCCTCGACCAGGAGGAAGTCGTACGGATACTGGTCGAAAATCCAAGACTTTTCGAAAAACTGGTTCGGGACGAACAGCTCGAGAGCACGGAGTTCTCCAAGGAGAAGCTGACCGCCAGGCTCGACACACTGAGAGAACTCGGGCAGTTTGAGGCACTCGACACATGGGATATGTCGTTCTCGGGCCGGATCGAGTCGAACGCGGACCTCGCGCCGATCCTCAAGCAGGTAAACCAGCTGAGCCGGACTTTCGCCGTTTATGTAAGCAACACGCTAGCGATCTTCGAGAGGGAATTCGAGCTGTTCATGGAGAAATTCCACCAGTCTCTGCAGCGTGCGGGGGTGACCGCGCGATCCATGGAGCTTACGACGAAAGATCTGTCGGGACTTGCAAGAAGAGCCGAGCCCTATCTCACTTCAGGCCAGTTCCTTCAGGCATTCTCCTTCGACCGGCTGCTCAATTCCCAGGTTATAACCAAGGACGCCATCATCGTCCCGTCCCCGGGCTATTCCTTCAAACGGGACCTGATGCAGGGAGCACTGAAAGATGTCAAACCATTTTCGCCACTGGTGAAGTTCATTCTCCGGGTCTCCTACATCAGTCAAGGTACTTGGAATGAACTCTTCGACGTGCTCGTGAATCTCGTGGACACTCAACCGGGCAGGTTCAGCCGTGCGGAGCTCATTGACCTGATTCAGCAGGATATTATTTTTACCTGCAACCTTCTCTGCGAACCTCTTGCCAATATCAAAGATTGGTCCCCGGCCAAGAGAAGCGCAGCCATCGAGAAAAAGCTGACAGCCGGCAGCAGGGATACCGGACGCACCTAAGCCTGCTTCACCAGGTCCGTGAGGTTGAGGTCCTTCATTTCAATCACACTCTTCACGCCCATCCTGGAACAGGCTCCGTCATAGATCTGTTTGACCGCCTTCTTGGCTTGCTGCAGCTCGAGCAGCCGCTCCTTCGCGCGGGCCAGTTCAGCAGTGATGTCCCTGTCAAGCTGCTCCAGTTCCTCCTTTGCCATCTGGCGAGTCACTTCATATTTCTGCTTCTGCTGATCCGTTAACATTGCTCCCCCCCACTTCCGTTATGGGTTGTTGAAAACAACTGATACCTGGCCCTGACTACGCACCTCGGTGTCTCCAATCGTCGCCGGCCTATAGCGCCACTTCATAACCGCCTCCACAGCCGCCCCCTGCAACAGCGGCGGGCCACTGACCGGGGTGGCCTTGACCACCTTTCCGCGCTCATCGATCTGAATGTCAAGCCGAACCACACCGGTCAGGCGCATTCTCCTGGCAACATCGGGGTAAACAGGCCTGACCTGTGAGGTCAGAACGGCCGCCTTGATCTTACTGGGCGCAGGAGGCTGACCTCCCGGTTTGGTAAAGGATGCAATCGTCGCTGCCGACGGCAGAACGGCCGGAGCCGGTCCGCCCGCGTTCCACACCGGAGTCGATTGCGCGATTATTGTTGCAGGAGGGGCCGGCTCCTCCGGCACCTCTGTCTTGGGCACTGCGGCGGGGCTGTCGTCAGTCGCAACCGCCTCGGCAGGCCTCTCCAAAGACGCAACGGGTACGGTCACTTCGGCGATCGCTGTGGGTTGCGGCGGCGCGGATTCCGACCGCGGTTCCGTTGCCTTTGCTGCTGGCGCTTTCTCCTCCCGGACAGGCGCGGGCGCCGGACCGGGGGCCTTGCTCCGCGATGCCGATGCCGTTTGAGCACTTCGCTCGACCGCCGGGGTGGACCGCGGAGGAGTTGATTCCCGGGCCACAGTTTTTGAACCGCCGGCGACTTGCTGCGGCACCTCCACAGTCTTCGTCGGAGAAGCAGCCGGCACCGGCAGCGAAACTGACTTGCTCTGGGCCGGCGGTTTGGTGCTCCGGGTGCCTATAAAATGGTATGCGCCGGCACCAATGAGCCCTAGCAGGCACGCAAATCCCGCGCCCGCGGAAACTATCCTCCATTTTCGCGACGGGCCGACCGAAGTGGGCATAAAGACCGGCAGGCTATCCTTCACGGAAGGCACCGATGCTGCCGAGTTCGTGACCGGATGCTCTTTGACCGCCACCTTGGCTGGTGCAGCAGGGGATGAAGTTAGTGCCGTTTCGTGTGCGGTCGGAGCCCTCATCGGGCGGGGCGGAGTTGCGGCCTCGACTTTCGTCTCCCTTACGGCAGGTGGTCTTGGGCTTTCACGCTCCGGCAAGGCGGCGGCCACATTACCCTGATTTTGTTTCGGATCCGCCGCCGGAACCTGGCTCTTGGGCAGGGATGTGTCCGTCCGCCCGCTGAGTATGTCCGCGAACAACTTGTCCAGGTCCTCAGGCTTGGTCTCCTGGGGCGATTCTTGCTCCTCTGTAACCGCCAGTGCCAATTTGAGCAGATCGGATACCAGGACATCCACGTCGTCCGACTGGACGTTCTGCTCAGGAACGGGTTTAGCCGACGCGGAGATCTCCTTCTCCAGAAAATCCAATACCGTCGATTCGTAATTCTCGTCGGCCTTGGTAAGAACGGCCTTTTTTTCGTCGCTACTCATGCTTGGGCCTCCACTCCACCCCCCGGGAATCCGGGAGAGTGGGAATGGACGATCGATTCCACTGCCGCTAAGGAGAAAACTCCAATGCAGACTTTATCCTCGGCGGAATTGTCCCTGGTAATTTTTATCGGCAGATGTGTGAGATACTTCACATCCTGTTCGAATTCGGGACGGAATACTGCAAGCGGGGAAATCTGTAACAAATTACACTTTGCGTCTTAGCGCATTGTCGGTGGCTTTTTAAAAAGCCACCGCTAAGACGCAAAGGCGCAAAGACATGTGTTGTATCCGAAGTGGCAAGGATTCTGAACCTCAACGCTTATCGGTGGCCACCGGCAGATCCGGACGGGCGCTCCAATCCTCGAACGAGCCGTCGTAAAGGCTGGGTTCGAATCCCAGGTATCTTGCGACAAAATAAACCAGGCTCGCCTGCTGTCCTATGTGGCAATAGGCGACGATGTGGTTGCCCGACTTAATGCCCGCATCTTCGAAGATTTTCCTGAGTGCCTCCGGAGATTTGAGTTTGTTCTTCTCATCCACGAGGCTGGAAAACGGGATGTTTGCCGCGCCGGGAATATGGCCCGCGCGCTTCATTCCACCTGCGCTCGCCCCGGAGTAGTATTCGGGCAGCCTCGCGTCGATGATCGACACGGAGCGATTGTTCAAATTGGAGCTCACCCAATCGGCATCCACGACCGCACTCCTTCTCGGCTGGGGAGTGAGTGATCCTCTTTCATTTGTCGCGGCGGCAGCCGTTGTCGGATGACCATCGGCCTGCCAAGCCTGTAATCCTCCATCCAGGATGGATGTCCGATCTCCCAACCCGAGAAAGTCGAGCGTGAAATACACCCGTGCCGCAGGAGTCACCCAATCCTTGACGAAGTAAACGACAATGCGTGAGCCGCTGGAAATCCCGATTGTCTGAAGCGTCGACTTGAGTTCGTCAACCGGAGGGAGTTCGAGCCGGAGACCGCTTCCAGGTGGCGTGGAAATGTCTCTCAAGGTGAGGAGGTGAGCACCGGCGATGTGGCCGGCCTCATAGTCCTCCCTCTGGCCGACGTGAATGAGCACGAGTCCTCGATCATTCAAGTGGCTCCCAAGCCAGTCCGGGGACACAAGCAGAGTGCTCCTGCCGGGGGAACCGCCTGAACGCGCCGATGTGCCGATGCTTGAAGAACCGAGCGTCGACGCAACCATCGCTATTACGGCAATCAGAGTGGAGGTTGAGTGCAAAGTCTTCATAGTGTCCTCTGTCCAAATCCGGCGTGACTTACCTTAGCTTCAGTCAGAACCTCCGGCAAAGCCTAGCAAAGCTGGGGGTCTACCCCAAGCAATTCCGAATGGCGAACGGACGACGCACGGGAATTCGTAATTCGTTATTTGTCAGCCTCATTCATGCCTGAGCGCCACCAGTGGATCGATCCCGGTCGCCCGCCGGGCCGGCAGGTAGCAGGCGATCAGCGCCGCTCCACCAATCACTCCCGCTGCAAGGGAAAATGTCAACGGATCGGTAGGCGTAACTTCATAGAGCAGAGAACGCAGAAGATCCGTCAGTGCCAACGCAGCGCTCAGACCCAGCCCGGCTCCCAGCAGGACCAGGACCATCCCGCGGCCCACGATCAGTCTAAGCACGTCGACGGATCTCGCCCCTAGCGCCATCCGTACCCCGATTTCATGCACCCGTTGGCTCACGGACAGCGCAAGGATGCCGCCGATCCCCGTGGCCGAAATCAGGAGCGCAAGCAGAGCGAACAGCGCAAGCAGGTCCGTCATCACTCGAGCTGGTGTCAGCGTGTCACTGCGAGCCTGCTCCAAACTTTCGACATTGGTGACCGCGATCTCCGGATCAAGATCGCGTATGGTCCGGCGCACCTGTCCCGCCAGGCTCATCGGGTCCTCATTCGTTCTAACCAGCACGCTGCCAACCGAGGGATTCTGGGCAATGGGGACATATACGCAGTCTCCAGCCGGCTTGTCGAGACCGAATTCCTTCACATCACCGACAATGCCTACGATCGCCAACCAGGTCTTCCCTGCATCGAAGCTGATCTTCTTGTTCAATGGGTCCTCACTCCCCCAGTGGCGACGAACCATGGATCGACTGGCAAGGGCAACCAGCGGGGCTTCCCCGTCGTCTGCTTCGGAAAAAGCCCTACCGCTCAATAGGGGAATGCCGAGAGCCTTAAAGTAGTCCGGGCTGGCAGCCCTGACGCTGGATTCTGGTCCCAGCTCCCCTTTCTTCAGAGGCCGCCCCTCCACCTGAAAGCGCCTTGTCGAAGGGCCTGAGGCGAAAGTATCCGGATCCAAAGGGAAGCTCGAAGAGATAGCGACAGATACCACACCGGGTTCATTTCGAACCTTCTCCAGGAAGCGCCGCGAGAAGTCCAGCGACTGCGGGCCCGTCTTGTACTTCGACCAATTCAGGTCGACAGCCATGGTAAGCACGTGTTCAGCTACAAATCCAGGATCGACACTCTGAAGCTTGATCAAACTGCGTGTCATCAGACCGGCCCCGATCAGTAGGATGATCGAGAAGGCCACCTGGCCGACAATAAGGAGATTCCGGACCCGGCTGCCTTTTCTGCCGGTTGTTGCCTGTCCTCCCCCTTCCTTAAGACCCGAGCTCATGTCCTCCTGCCTCTGAAATGCCGAAATGGAACCGAATATGAGGCTGGTGCCCAAGGCCGCCAAAAGCGTAAACAGCAGAACTGAACCATCGACACGAATCTCCCGCGCACGAGGTGTCAGCCGTGCGACAAATTCAATCAGAAGATCCAGGCAGCCTGAGGCGAAAAGCAATCCTAACGCTCCGGCCAGCAAGGCCATGAGCAGGCTCTCGGTCACCAATTGGCGGAATAGACGACTTCTGTTGGCTCCCAGGGCCGACCGGATCATCAGCTCGCGCTCGCGCCGAGCCATGCGCGACAGTGTCAGGTTGGCCACGTTCGCGCATGCAATCAGAAGAACGAAACACGAGGCCGCGAGCAGGACAATGAGTGCGGGCTGGGCCTGTCGGGTCAGCTCTTGCTGAAGCGGTATGGACACCGCCGTGTAACCCGTCGATTCCGGATAATATTGTGGATACTCTTTCCGCAGCCGAGAAGCAATGGTCCCTAAATCCGCACGCGATTGCTCCAGGGTTGCATCCTGTTTGAGCCTTCCGAAGGCTCTCATCATGCGATGGTCACGGCCGGCAATCATCTGGGGCGACGAACGGAAGGGGCATGCCGATGTCGGCATGTAGACGTCGTTCTCGTTCGGATACTGCGGGACGGGCGGAAGCACTCCAATCACGGTGTGCACCCGGTCGTTCATTTCGAACGTCTTTCCGATGATGCCGGGATCGCCGCCCAGAAATTTCTGCCAATATTCAAAACTGAGCTCCAGTACCGCAGGCGCTCCCGGCTGATCGTCGGCGGGAACAAACGTCCTGCCCAGAATCGGCCTGACCCCGAACAGGTCAAAGAACTCGGCCGAAACAACGCCCGTCCGCACCCGCCGTGCCTCTCCATGACCCAACAAGGTAAATGTCATGGTGTGATACTCGACGAGCCCCCCGAGGGAACTGTTCTGCTCACGATAGTCCTTGATCTCCGTAACCGAGAAAGGGACGTTCATCTCCCCTAGCTTTGGTGCCTGCTGCCGCAGCACGACAAGCTGATCCCCCTGGCGGTAGGGCAACGGTTTCAGAAGAACCGCGTGTATGACACTGTAGAGAGCCGTGTTGGCTCCAATCCCAAGTGCAAGGGTGGTCACGGCGATAATCGTATAGCCGAGATTGGCGCGCATCATCCTCAGGGCATAGCCGACATCCTGACGCAATATGGCCAGATGTTCGCGCGGCGCTGTGGTGAAGATACCCACTATTGTGTCCCACCACAGACGCAGCATCCCGATAGCCCCTCCCTCGCGTGCCACGCCTGCACGCTGTGCCCGGAAGAGATCTTCCATCTCTCCCCCGAATTCCGTGCGGAATTCGAGCGGCAGCACGCGTAACAGCAACCGAAAAAGACGCTGGGAAACCGATAGCTTTTCCAGACTCATACCTCCGCCCCCGAGTGTCAGACGGACTTCAGCCTCTTGAGCAGGTGTTTTGCGCGAGCCGCGGCAACAAGCTTCTCCATGCGCTCGGCTTCCGCAATCGCCACCGTGCGTCCCCAATCCGTCAACAGGTAATAGCGCCGCCGGGCATCGACATACTCTCGATCCGGCCTGTGACGATTTTCCACAATCATGCCTTCGTTGAGTAATCGCTTGATAATGCCGTAGAGGGTCCCTGCACTCAGCTTCACCTCGCCGTGCGTCTGTTCGGCAACATCCTTCAGTATTGCGTAGCCATGCTTTTCACCTTCCGCCAACGATAGAAGCACCTGAAACATCGCAGCCGTCAGGGGCAGCGGCAGCTCGATCGCTTCAGCATGAGAGTTCATTTTCCTGCTCCGCTTTATGACCCGAGTGAATATATCGTGTCACACTATAGTGGATCGCGTGATAGTTGTCAAGTGCCGGTTGAGTGGTCCTGACGGAGGCCTGGAAAAGGCCGCCCGTGCGTGTTTTGTGCAGCGCGTTGCGATATAGCTCGTAACGATATAGTCGGCAACATCAGAGTGAATCACCTGGGTAGTCTCTGTGGGAAGACTCTCTTGCCGGGCAGACAGCGCCCCGAAGGGCATGCGCGTAAGGCTAGGGATGATTTGGTGCCGCGGAGCGGCACGATGAGTGTGACGGTTGAATTCAAGCGTCGCTGACGCGACGCCTTTCTCGGTCCAATCGAACCCCGGCCTTGAAAGGCTGGGCTAGATTCAATCGGCCGCTACGCGGTCGTGAATTCCCTTGGCTTGACACACTTGCCCGAAGCCAGCCAATAGCCCCGAGTGTGAGGAGCTATGATTGACGATTTACGATTGATAGATCCGCCGGACGTTCAATCATCAATCGTCAATTGTCACGCCTCCGGAGCCTGATCTGATGGACGATACCTCGTGCCCGGCTTGATATTGACCCATTCAACCTGTAATCTCTAAGTGTTGAACTCGGGACCAGTCAGGATTCCGTCA
The DNA here is from genome assembly GCA_035631775.1 of Acidobacteriota bacterium. Lineage (GTDB taxonomy): Bacteria > Acidobacteriota > UBA6911 > UBA6911 > UBA6911 > DASQID01. The sequence goes on along the minus strand of DASQID010000639.1, from coordinate 1,021 downwards.
AATTCAAAAGCCAAAAGTTGGCGCGCCGACAGGGCAATGAGATGAAGGGAATTGCTGCGAAGACGATCGTTCGCCACGGAACGTCTCTGCTCGCCTGCTTGTCCTTGGTTGCAGTTCTCTATGTTCCGTTGATTATCGACTGTCCGCAAGAGTCTTCATGCACCATGGCTTGCTGCAGGCGCTCGGGACAGAATCCAGCGTCTGAATCCAAGAATGGAGCCGCTTGTCATCGCGATCCGGTTCCATCGCAGGATTGTGCGATGACCAATTCCTGCACTCGGACGGCTCAAACGGACACGATCCCGTCGCTCCCAAAGACCGTGCTTGATGAGGCCTGGACAATTCGACCTCCGCAGGAGGCGCCAGTGGAAGGCTCAGCGCGCGCCGTGTGCGAACTCCCGGGTTTCGCCACACCTCTCCTTCGTCCTCCACTCCGCCATCGGGCCTAGCTCAATCGCCACCGCAACCAAAGTGTTTTGCTGCGACTTTGTCGTGGCAGACATAGCCGGAACAGCAGTCAGTCGGCTGCCATCTGTCGGCAGAATCGCTCCAAACGGAAATCTTGCTGCCTTCTGCCTGCTGCTATCCGCACGCTTTCGCTTCCTGAGGTTGCTCGGACTATTCGCCAGGAGGCAGGGATTTGCAGGGTAGTGGAACAACAGGGAGAGTGGCATGCTCAGCAGGGGTCTGCTTGCATTCATCTTGGCATTCTTATCCGCAGTACAGCTCCTTGCGACCGTCTTTGGGACGGTCGGTGGGATAGTGCACGATCCTCAGCATCATCCTATCCAGGGGGCCGAATTGGTGTTACGAGCCCGGTCGTCGGACTGGTCGCGTACATCCCAGACAGGCGACAACGGCGAGTTCCGGTTCATGGCCGTCCCTGTCGGAGAGTATGCTCTGGTGGGCAGGCACCCCGGATTTCGCGAGGCCGAGCAGGAAATCTCGGTACGGTCGGGCAGTGCGCCCGTTATCCACTTTGCGCTGGCGCTGGCGGAAGTGAAGCAGACGGTTGAGGTTT
>DASQID010000638.1:0-4958 GCA_035631775.1 Acidobacteriota bacterium | reverse complement strand
TGCGCTTTTAAAAGCTCACCGCCAAGACGCAAAGAACGCTAAGAATCTCAAAGATCACGACCGGTATGGAACTCAGGGCACTTATGAATAAATCAGCGGTCCTTTGGATTCTCGCTTTCGTGACCACCCTCGCATCGGCTTACTATCAGCGCCGAACGGGTCCGACGTACCCGATACGGGGCCACGCGATCATTAGTGAAAAGGAGATTTCCTATCAGCTGCTGAGAAGTCATGGGGGCGGGACCGATTGCCCAGTGCAGATCATAACCGGCCATCCCGCGATCTCAGGAATCGTCGAATGGAAGCACCACGGCACAGATGAACGTTACGCGCAGGCTCCGATGACCCTCACGGAAGGCGTATTGATGGCAGAACTGCCCCACCAACCGCCTGCGGGAACGCTAGAATACAGGGTCATACTCAAGGCCGGCAGCGATCGCCTGATTTTGCCGGAGGAAGAGCCGGCCGTGGTCCGCTTCAAAGGGGATACCCCGGCAATCATTCTCATCCCCCACATTATTGCCATGTTTGCCGCGATGCTTTTCTCTACCCGAGCCGGACTGGAGATATTCAGCCCGAATCCACGCCTCGAGACACTCACTTACTGCACCATTGCTTTCCTGGTTGCGGGAGGCATGATTCTCGGCCCGATCATGCAGAAGTATGCCTTCGGTGCTTATTGGACCGGCTGGCCCTTGGGAACCGACCTGACCGACAACAAGACGGCTGTCGCCCTGCTGGGCTGGGTCGCGGCTGCAGTCGCCTTGAAGAGGGCAAAACGGCCCGCGATATGGGCGGCCATCGCCGCGCTCTTGTTGATGACAGTCTACATGATCCCGCACAGCGTCCTGGGTTCTGAGCTGAAGCCAGGCGCCGGCCAACCCCAACCATGTGCCGCGATGGAGATCCGACACGAGGGCGCTACTTCATCCTGGAGGCAAATCGGGCAGCTTCAGCCGTTGCATCGCGGCCGGGTTTGAGGTTCGCGAACCCTCCGATAAATTTCCCCTTTCGAAACACACACAGGCCGTTCAGATATTTGTCGGTTCCCGTGAATCCCTCGTCGGCAATGGCTGCCAGGGTTGTTTCGCCGATGCGCTGTTTGAGCTTGGATATCACCTGTGAAGCCGACTCGGGGGACTCTTCTTGAACTAGAAACGCCTTTCCGAAATCGTACTGGCCTACGTAGCCTCGCTTCAGAAGGCGTATGCCAAGAACGCTTTCAGGCACAAGGCGCACTGAATCCGGGATCAGGTTTTCTCTTGGGAACCACGCTATTGCATCCGGCGGGACATTGCGGCCGGTGATGCTCTTTTCCCATACCGTGACAAATGCACGCAGTGCGGCTGAATGGTCCTTGTCGGGGCTTGCTGCCAGCTCGACATAATACTTGTCCTTGGCAAACATCGCCCGCCGGGGCAGGATTTGGCCGCCCATGCCGATGGACTGTATGGGCTGCTTCTGGTCGCGGCTGGAAGTGAACAGTCCAAATGCATATTCCGGATCTGCCATCTCGGAGATGTCAAGGACGATGGTATCCTCCCCGGATTTGCAGGTAATCCCGTTCATGCCGACGAACTGATAGATCAAGTATCCTTCGGCATTCCCGTCCATGTACTCGAACAGGTTTTCCGCGCTGAAGGAGCGTGCCGGGCCCTGTTGCTGCCATCCGGCGACCGCATTGCAGGCGGGGGCCTGTGCCCGAACGGGGCTGAGGGCCGCCAGGACGGCGGCCGCCACCAGAACAGACCTCATGCAAATACCTCCTGCGCACGGCTGAGACGTTCAGCGACGTGGACTCCGTTGGGGCAATGTACCGAGCACGTCGGACACAGGTTGCACCGAATGTCTCTGACTTCCTTCGGCAAGGACAGGAATCGTTCACGCCCGAGAGGATATTCCCCGTATCCGTCGGCATAGCTGAGGAAGCGAACCATGTCTGAAACCGGAAGCCCGTTCGGACACGCGCCTCCGCATTTCCCACACATCCTGCAGTAGAGCGGCCTGATGTAATCGAGTTGCGCGGCAAGCAGCTTCTGGTCGGCATCACCGAAGGGCAAGGACATGGCCTTGAGGTTTTCGTCCAACTGATCCATGTCCGTCATGCTTGGGATGGTCGTGTGAATGTTCTGATCCTTGAGCACCCACTTCAAGGCAGCCAGCATGGCACCTTCGCGCTTCAAGATATCGTAGTACTTCTCGCCCTGTTTCAATCTCCGGAATCCCCCGGCCATGACCTTCATCGCCACAACGCCCAATCCCGCCTTGGCGGCAGACTCCAACAGGGCAGCGTTGGCAGGATCCATGGTGAAGTTATAGGAACACAATACGACGTCGAGCTTCTTGATGATGGCGGCAGGGATGACATCCGCGTGCCCGCCATGCATGCTCACCCCGGCAAAGCGTATCTTCCCTTCCTTCTTTGCGACCTGTTGCGCTTCCAGCAACGGATCGGTGAGCTGGTCCGCTTTACCTTTTCCGTGGAGATACCAGATGTCCAAATAATCCGTGCCAAGCTCTTTCAGGCTGGTGTTGAGATGGTTGAGTGCCTCTTCTTTGGTGAGTGCACCGGTCTTGCTCGAAAGAACCAGATTTTTGCGTTTATTTCTCAGCGCCGCTCCGACCATTTTCTCGTTGTTGCCCTGCTGGTAGCCGCGAGCCGTATCGAAATAGGTAATCCCGATGTCGGCCGCTTTTTCGATCACGCTCTGATCGGACGTGATCATGCACCCGAAGCCTACACTCGTTACCTTCAGACCGGTCTTTCCGAGAACGCGATATTTCAGCTCCACGGCCGGTCCAGATACCAGTTTGGGCCCTCCGCCCTGAAAGCCGGTACGTGTGGTGGAAGCCAACGCGGCTGCGGGAAGGGTCAATCCCGCTGCCAGGAATGTGCGGCGAGAAGATTTATCTTTCATAATGCCCCCATTGAATTTAATTTATACACGCAAACTTATAGACCGAGAGGGCATGGTAATGGAACTAAAACTTGATAATAAGCTGTCACGCCGCAGATTCATATGGACTGCCGCCGGAGCGGCCGCGGCGAGCCGCCTGGTATTCTCAGAGCAGGCACCACCGATTGCGGCTCCTGCTTCCTCCGCGATTGACCGAAGATCCGTTGTGGCATTGGTCCAGGGCGAGAACCGGCGCCGGAATGTCTCAGAAGCGCTCGCCGTAATTGAAGATCAGATCCTTCCCAGGTTGAAGCAGAAGAAATACGTCATTATCAAACCCAACATCGTAAACACCGTCAATCAGCTGGCAGCAACCCATGTCGATGCACTGAACGGTATCCTGGACTTCCTGGCACCGCGGTTCAAAGGTCCTGTGGTCATTGCGGAATCGGCAGCGGGGTATACACCCGAAGGCTACGACAATTTCAAATATCAGCTTGCCGCTCAGGAACATAAATCCCAAAACGTGAGTCTCCTGGACCTTAACGAAGAAGGAAAATACGAGACCATCCCGCTCCTGAACGGCGATCTTCACATTGTTCAGGGCCGGTTGGCAGCCCGCTTGTTGGATCCCGATGCTTTCATCCTCTGCTCTGCTCTGATGAAGACCCACAATGTCACCGTAGCCACTCTATCGGTCAAGAACATGGCCCTGGGTGCTCCGCTTCACAGCTCACGCAAGGAATCCAGGAGGTGGAACGACAAGCGCATCTACCACGGCGGTGTCCGGCAGACACACGTGGATATTCTTTTGACTGCCCAGAGGCTGCAACCCTTCTGGGGAGCAACGGTGATCGATGGCTTTGAAGGCATGGAGGGCAACGGTCCCAATTCCGGGCTTCCAGTACCGTCCAGGATCGCGATCGCATCCACGGACTACATCGCGGCCGATCGAGTCGGAGTTGAGGCGATGGGGATCAACCCGGCGTGGTTGGGCTATCTGAATTTCTGCAGTCAGAGCGGGCTGGGGCAGTACGACCTGGCCAAGATCGACATACGCGGCGCAAGGCTCGCGGATGTAGTCCGAAAATACCAACTCCACCCGGATATGGAGCGCGAACTCCAGTGGATGGGACCGATGACTGAGATCCCCGCGCGGCTCGGCTGAGACAGTTAGGCTCTCCAAAGAAGCCGCAAGGTGTAAGTAAGAATGACGAAGTACGAACTAAACGGGCAGCCTTCTAGTTTTATTCGTACTTCGTAGTTCGTACTTTGTCTTGAGTCTTTGAGTCCTGGAGGTGGATTTTTTTGAAGCCCCCTCCAAGACTCAAAGACTCCAAGAAAAATCGACCTGGCAAAGCTGGGCGATTATCCACATCAACCAGCAAATCCAAATCGAGGTGTAAAACAATGACACACGGCACTTCTTCAGATACGACACGCCGGACGTTCGTAAAGCGCTCGTCCCTGGCCGCGGCCGGAATCGCCGCGGCTTCTCAGCTTCCCTTTATCGTCACCAGCCACGCGGCTGCCGACGACCCAATCCGGGTCGGAGTCATCGGCTGCGGCGGCCGCGGCACTGGAGCGGCACTCAATGTGCTTCAAGCCGCGACCAGGGTTGTCTACCCCAGCAAAGGATTTCATACAGAGGACGCCGCCTACAATGCGCGCGCGGCGGCAAAGAACGTCAAGGTGATTGCTCTGGCCGATTTGTTCAAAGACAGGCTGGAATATTGCCGCCGCCAACTCGGAAAGGTGGAAAACAGCATACAGGATGACCACTGTTTCGTGGGTTTCGATGCATTCAAGAAGTTGCTGTCACTGCCCGATGTCAACTATGTGATCCTGGCGGCACCACCCGCATTCCATCCCGCACATTTGAGAGCCGCCGTCGAGTCGGGGAAACACGTTTTCATGGAAAAGCCGGCGGCGGTGGACGGGCCCGGGGTACGCTCCATCATCGAGTCCGGGGAGATCGCTGCACGCAAGGGGCTGGGCATCGTGGCCGGCACGCAGCGCCGTCATCAGCCCAGTTATGTGGAAACCATCAAGCGCATTCAC
>DASQID010000637.1:0-6139 GCA_035631775.1 Acidobacteriota bacterium | reverse complement strand
CGCTCCTCGACGATATACACCGATATCGCCTGCGTCGCGGCGCCTCGCATCTGCCCGCCCCAGGAGCGCCGCAGGCGCGACGGTGCTCGCGCCAAAATGTGAATTTATTCTTGCGCCAGCCCTTAGTCTTGTCCACGGATCGAAAAATATGGTAGCCTTCGACGCCATGCGACGCAGATTCAGGTACTTTCCGTTAGCCCTTGCCATTCTAGTGCTGTGGGTCACTCCCGGTGGAGCACAAAGCCAGGTTACGCTGCCCGAAGTGGCCTTCAAGCGCCTCATGAACGATCTGCAGATCACGATCGCGGCTACTCCATACCTGGGTGATGGCATGACGATCGGCCTCGTTGTGCGATATGCAGCCTCATTCGACCCATCCGACAAGGGCGGTCTCGCCCATCTCGTGTCGCATCTGTTCATGAAGGCGACAATCGACAAGAATGCAAAGGACATTCAGGACGAGCTGAATTACCTCGGTGCAACTATCGAGGTCCAAACGGACTGGGACGGGATGAGGTTCTTGCTCCACGGACAGAGCTCAAAATTCGAGCGCTCATTGCTGATCCTGTACCAGGTTGTTGGGGAAGCCCAGTTCAATCCGGAGGACTTGGCCACTGTAAAGAAGCAGATTTTGGAAGAGATTCAAAAGCCGGAGGATCCACGCCAGCACATTCGGTCACGGTTCGAAGGAGAGCTGTTTCGGAGCACCACGTATGGCCGCCCGTTGACAGGAACCAAGCAATCCGTTGAGAACATATCAGTAGGGGATGTGCGTCTCTTCTATCGTAGGTATTTCTCGCCGAATGGCTCGGCTCTGGTTCTTACGGGCAATGTGCCCGCCCCACTCGTGATCCAGAAAGCCACACGGATTTGGGGTGTTTGGGTACGCAAGGACGAAGTGCCCTTTACCTTCCTGCCTCCCCGCAAGCCTGCATCAAAGAATGTGTTTCTAGAAGACGATCCTGCCTCGCCGGCGGCGCAGTTCGCTCTGGGAAATCTCTGGCCCCAGCGCGAAAATCCCGCCTTTTATTCAGCCGTGGTAGCGGCCCGCATTCTGCAGGAGCGACTGACGAAGGCACTGCCGACGTCCCTGATAACGGTAAACGCCGAGGGGAGGCGCATGACAGGACCGTTTTACGTTCAGGGACAGGCTGCAGCAGATCAGGCGGCTTCCGAAATCCAGCAGATCTTGGAGATCGGAGATGCCATGGACGTGAGTTCGGTCTTGCAGGACGAGCTTACCGACACCCAGAAGAAGTGGATCGAGGAATTCAACAAATCCCTCACGAGTACCGAGGGCATCACCCAAGCCATGCTTGATTCTGAGCTCTATCGCCTCGGGACAAACTTCCTTGCGGCCTTTCCGGATTTGGTCAGAAGAGTCGATGCGGATGCCGTGAAGCAGGCGGCTAAGGATTGGATATTCCCAGGCGGCGCTCTCATCCTTGTACGAGGCCCCGCGGCTGCACTGAAGCCAGCCCTCGAATCGCTCGGTCCCTACCAGCAGATTAATCCCTAGGACAATCGGCCACGAGGTGAACTTTGTGGCTCCGAAGTGAATCCATTGTCGTATATAGGCAACGGGGAGCACCTCTGTTATAATTTAAGCCAATTCAGGCGTAAATCGCCCTGGGTGAACATCCGTTTGAGGAGTAATAGAAGCTATCTGGGCTCGCGAGCCGCCTGTTGTGCGCTGGTGTCCATTCTGGGGTGGGTTGCGCTATTTGCTCAGTCTGCCAGCACTCCGGGTTTTCTGAGGAAGTCGGCGCAGAGGAATTATAGCTTTGCAGCCGGTGAGCCGGAGTTTACTTTCGTTCGGATCGTCTACACGGGGCTCGGACCGTGGGGCTATTACAAGGCTTGGTATACGGATTGGCCAAAGGCGGATCGCCAGCTTATCCTTGGTATCCGTAGACTTACCAACATTCGGGTGTCGGAACAGGGAAGAACTATTCCTCTCACCGATCCGGAAATACTCCGGTATCCGTTCATATATTCCGTCGAATGCGGGCATTGGGACCTCACGGATGCCGAAATCGCGGCGCTGAGGGAATACTTGAGGCGCGGCGGGTTTCTGTTTTGCGATGACTTCTGGGGGAGCCGCGAATGGCAGAATTTTCAAAGGAACATCGAACGGGTGCTGCCTGAAGGCGAGATCATCGAACTGCCCCTGAGCCACCCGGTCTTTCATTGCTACTACGACATAAGTCAACTTATACAAACGCCAAACGTCGGCAACGCTCTCTATTACGGGCATACATACGAAGAGGACGGTTTCGTTCCCCATTGTCGGGGAATCCTGGACGAGCATGGAAGGCTGATGGTGATTATCAACTGGAATACGGATCTTGGAGATGCGTGGGAGTGGGCGGATCTACCCGGCTATCCGGCGAAGTACTCGACCTATGCTTATCAGATAGGAATTAACTCCATTGTCTATGCCATGAGCCACTGAAGGCAGTAGGCAGTAGGCAGCAGGCAGTAGGCAGCAGGCAGCAGATCGGGTTGAGGGATCAGAGACGTCAAAATATCAATCAATAACCGCCCTCTACTTTCTGCCGTCGGCCAACTTCGCTTGATTCGAGAGCAGCAATGAGTGCGGCGTTCGAGTTTTTATTCAAGTACCGGCCTTTTCTTTATGAAAAGGGGACGCTTGCTTTCCGCCCCCATTGGTCGTGGACTGTCACCCTTTTGCTTGTTGCGGGAGCGGTTGCTGCTTCTTATCTCCTCTACCGGCGCACCGCGGGTGCCTTGCCCGTAACTGCCCGACTGCAGCTCGCAGGTTTGCGCGCACTCGGGCTGCTCATTCTGCTGATCATATTTCTTCAGCCAGTTCTGATTCTCCACTCGGTAGTCCCGCAGATGAGCTTCATTGCGGTTGCATATGACTCGAGCAAGAGTATGGAGATTCGAGACGGTGATGAAGGACAGTCGCGCCTGGACATCGTGAAGCACTTGCTGCGACCCGCAGGGAATCCACTCCTCGACGAGCTGGGCAGGAAGTTCAAACTGCGTTTTTTCCGGTTCTCCGGCTCGGCAGAACGGGTTGCGGGTTTTGAAGACCTGCCTCGTCGCGGAAATATCACCGACCTGGAGCGAACGCTCGGACAAATCGTCGGTGAGTTGGGCACTGTGCCCATCTCTGGGATTGTGCTGATCACAGATGGGGCGGACAACCACTCCACGAACCTGTCGGCGGCCACAGCGCAATTGCGAGCACGCAACATTCCGGTCTATCCGGTTGGTGTCGGATCACCCGACTTCTCGCGCGATGTCGAAGTGTTGCGTGCGAGCGCTCCTCGCAAGGTTCTGAAAAACACGATGATTGAGGCAGACGTGTCCGTGCGCTCTACAGGCTATGCGGGACGGCGCGCCAAGCTCGTCGTAATGGAACGGGACCGGATTCTGCAGTCACAGGAGATTCGGCTTGGCAGCGACGGGGAGGTGAAAACGCATAAGGTCAACTTCAGCGCCGACACCTCCGGCCCGAATGTATTCACCTTTCGGGTAGAGCCTTTCCCGGATGAGATCGTTTCTGAGAACAACGATCAGACCGTTCTTGTCCGTGTTGAAGACGATCAGCCTCAAATCCTCTATACCGAGGGGGAGCCTCGTTGGATCTATGGATTCCTCCGAAGAGCTGCCCTGGAGGACAAGAACGTGCGGCTTGTTACCTTGCTGCGGCAGGCTGACGGCAAGTTCCTGCGCCAGGGGATCGACTCGCCGTCAATTCTGGAAAAAGGATTTCCAACCGACAAGACGGAATTGTTCCACTACAAGGCTCTAATCCTCGGCAGTGTCGAGGCGAGTTTCTTCACGTTCGACCAGCTGCGTTTGATCTCGGACTTTGTCAGCCAGCGGGGGGGAGGCTTTCTCATGCTGGGCGGGAAAAACTCATTCGGTCAGGGCGGTTATGTCAACACGCCACTGGAGGATGTCCTGCCCGTCGGCCTGCGCTTCGGGCAAGGAAACCCGAGAGGGCCTGATTTTCAGGATATCGAGTACCGGGTACGACTGACCGGCTATGGGGCAGAACATCCGGTTACGCGGCTGTCATTATCGGAAACTGACAACCGCAAACGCTGGGATGCGGCTCCCACCCTCCAGGGATTGAATCCCACGGCGGGACCCAAGGCAGGCGCCACCGTGCTTGCTCAGGGGAGTGTTCCGGATGCTTTTGGGAAAAGTCCGGTCTTGCTCGCTTTCCAACGCTTCGGACGCGGCAAGTCAATGGCACTGACCACCGGCTCCACGTGGCGTTGGAGAATGGGATTGGATCATCGTGACAACTTTCACGAACTGTTCTGGAAGCAGATGCTGCGTTGGCTGGTGAGTGATGCGCCTGATCCGGTGGGGCTGATGCCTGAAAAACACTCCTACTCCATGGACGAACCGGTCGTGATGCACGCGGAAGTGAATGACCTCACCTTTATGCACCTCAACAACGCGGAGGTGACGGCGCGCGTGAAATCTCCTTCAGGCGAGATGACCACGCTGCGAATGTCCTGGGACGTGGACAAAGACGGCCAATACACGACCACCTTCAAACCGCGCGAGGAGGGAATCTACGAAGTGACAGCGGAAGCGCGGCAGGGGACGACGAGTCTGGGATCCACCAAGGCCAATTTCCGCATCGCGGACACAACGGAGGAATTCCACAGCGCGGCGCTTAATCCCGACTTGCTCAAGCGCCTTGCCAGCGAGACGGGAGGGCGCTATTACACGCCGCGCGATGCAAGGACCCTTCCGCAGGATATTTCCTATGTCGACAACGGCGTCACGCGTCTTGAGGAAAAGGATCTGTGGGACATGCCGTTTCTCTTCCTCCTTCTGGTCGCGACGATTTCGGCAGAGTGGATATTCCGCAAACGAAAGGGGCTGGCGTGACCTTCATCCTCAATCCTGCATATCCACTCCGCAACGGGCTGATTATTGTCTGCATTTCCCTGTGGTGCTCCGCCCCGGCTCTGAAGGCTGAAGAAACGGGCGGTCGCTGGGCCATCCTGGTGGCGGGAGTTTCTGGAGATCCCGAATTCCAGAAGCAATACCTGCAAGAACTCAGTAGTTTGCATTCGACTCTGCAAGGAACGCTCCAGTTTGGCTACGACCATGTCTATGTGCTGTTCGACGATCCGGCCAAAGACCCTTCACTGATCAAATACAAATCCACCCGGGAAAATCTGGAGAAAGTCTGTCGCGAGATCGCCGGCCGTGCCGGAAAGGACGATCTCGTGTTCGTCTTTATCGAGGGCCACGGCAGCTTTGATCAGAACTCCTACAAGCTCAACCTGGTCGGACCTGATCCGAATGCAGAGGAGCTGGCAGCAGCACTCTACTCCATTCCCGCGCTGCATTTTGTAGTGGTGAACGCAACCAGCGCCAGCGGTGCAAGCCTGGCGGCTCTTTCCGGTAAGGGAAAGATCGTCATCACGGCCACGAAGAGTGGCAGCGAGAGGAACCAGACTCACCTCGGACAGTTTTTTGTAGAGGCGTTGAAGGACAACAGCGCAGACGTAGACAAGAGCGGCCGTGTATCGGTGCTCGAGGCCTTTACCTACGCCGTTCAAAAGGTCGAGGAACACTATGCAAAGGAGCGAAGCCTGCAGACCGAACATCCGGTGCTGGACGACAACGGCGATGGCCAGGGCCAGGCAAAGCCCGGGCCTGAAAACGGTGAGGGTCTCCTAGCCCGAACTACCTATCTGGATGCCGGCGCTCCGCTTCAGACCGAAAGCAACCTGACTGAGGAGCAGCGGGAACAGCTCGCGGAAGCACGGTCCCTCGAGCAGCAGATCGAGGCGCTGAAATATGCGAAGGCAGGGATGAACGAGGCCGAGTACGAAAAGAAGCTCGAAAACTTATTGCTCAGATTGGCACAGGTCAATGCGAAGCTTCGAAAGAAGTAGCCAATCGAGGACAGGTGGCGCCGTGAACAATTGCGGATTGCGGATTGCGGATTGCGGCTCGGGAGGGCAATTTGCCGTATGCAGTACGCGGTTGCAGCGGGCTCGGCTGATTTGTCTCCTGCTGGTGTCACTGTTGGTCGGTAACTGTTCGGCGTTCAGGTCCAGTGCACAGGACAGTGTGGCGCGCGGCAGAGCCGCCCTTCGCTCCGGCGATTACACAAAGGCACGCGATT